>CAMBWV010000049.1 GCA_945871755.1 uncultured Bacteroidales bacterium | reverse complement strand
TCTGCATGGTCAGGTCGCGCTGGGCCTGCGAGAGGTCGCCGTGGAGGGCTTCGGCATTGTAGCCATCGCGGATGAGGAGGTCGGCCACCTCCTGCGTTTCCATGCGTGTGCGGCAGAAGATGATGGCATAGATGCGGGGATAGTAGTCAACGACACGCTTGAGCGCGAGGTATTTGTCGCGGGCATGCACGAGGTAGTAGGTGTGGTTGACATTCTCGGCTCCCTCGTTGCGCGAACCGACAACGATTTCCTTGTGGTCGTGGAGGTAGGTGAGGGCGATGCGCTCGATCTCCTTGCCCATTGTGGCGGAGAAAAGGAGGGTGTTGCGCTCGGCGGGCACACCAGCCAGGATTTCGTTGATGCTCTCCGAGAAACCCATGTTGAGCATCTCGTCGGCCTCGTCGAGCACCACGTTTTCGACGTGCTCGAGGCGGGCCACACCGCGGTTCATCAGGTCGATGAGGCGGCCCGGCGTGGCCACAATCACCTGCACGCCACGACGCAGGGCGCGGATCTGGCTCTCGATGCTCGAACCGCCATAGACGGCCAGCACGTGGAGGCCGTCAATGTAGCGGGCGTACTCCTTGAGGTCGTCGGCAATCTGGAGGCAGAGCTCGCGGGTGGGACTGAGGATGATGGCTTGCGTGGCACGGCTCTCGGGGTTGACCTTCTGGAGGATGGGCAAACCGAAGGCCGCCGTCTTGCCCGTACCTGTTTGTGCCAGGGCAATGACATCGTTGCCCACACCGAGGAGGTAGGGGATTACTTCTTCCTGTACGGGCATCGGATTGACATACCCCATTTCGCTGATGGCGCGGCGAATCTCTTCGCAGACGCCCAATTCTTCAAATGTCTTCAAGATGGTAGTAGGGATTGGCGTAATGGCAAACCATTACGGGGAATAAAAAACTGCCACAAAGGTACGATAAAATGAGGAGATACCATTTCCGCGAAGGCAGATTCGACGGAAAAGCAGGGCTGGAGGGGTAAAAATTGCCATATTCAAGTGGCTAAGAAGGTAGGTTCGTTTCTCAAATCAAAGAAAAAATGCTACCTTTGCCAGATTAACCTAAAGGTATGACCCTAATGGAGATACTCCTACATTACGTGTGGAAACACAAGCTCTTCCCCCTCGGCCCGCTGACCACTACAGACGGACAAGAGGTGGACGTCATCGACCCTGGATTGCACAATCGGCACCAGGGACCCGACTTCTTTAATGCGAAAATCAAAATCGGCGGCACGCTCTGGGTGGGCAACGTGGAAATTCACGATGCTGCCTCCGACTGGTATCGCCACCACCACGACACGGACGAAGCCTACGACAACGTGGTGCTCCACGTTGTGGGACGCTCGGACATGGCGGTGCAGACGCAGCGGGGACGCACCCTGCCGCAACTGGTGATGGCAGTGCCCGAAACGGTGCGCCAGAACTATGCCGAACTGCTGGCAGAGGAGGCCTACCCTCCCTGCTATCGTGTGATACCCGACGTGCCGACACTGACGGCGCACAGTTGGTTGAGCGCGCTGACCATCGAGCGACTGGAAGCCAAGACGAACCGCATCCTGTCCTACCTCCAACAGACGGAGGGCGACTGGGAGCGCACGTTCTTCGTGACCCTGGCACGCAACTTCGGCTTCGGCACCAACGCCGATGCCTTCGAACACTGGGCCCTCCAGCTCCCGCCGCGCACCATTGCCAAACACCGCGACAACGCCCTGCAAGTGGAAGCGGCCTTCTTCGGACAGGCGGGCCTGCTTGACGATGCCCTGGTGCCCGAAGAGCGACGCGACGACTACTACCGCCTCCTGCAAAACGAATATGCCTTCCTGGCGCACAAGTTCTCGCTCACACCAATGAATGCGCGCCTTTGGAAATTCCTGCGGATGCGCCCACAAAATTTCCCCCACGTGCGCCTGGCACAACTGGCCATGCTCTACCACGCTGGACATACGGACCTCTCGCACCTGCTCGAAGGACAGACGCGCGAGGACTTCCACCGGCTGTTTCGCACAGCCACCTCGCCCTATTGGGAGACGCACTACCATTTCGGACTGGCTTCGGCGGCGCAAACCAAAGCTCTCCAAACGGCCTCGCTCGACCTTATCATCATCAATACGGTGGCGCCCCTGCTCTTTGCCTATGGCCAACAGCACATGGACGACGCACGCTGCGAGCGGGCCTTTGCCCTGCTGGAATCGGTGCCTGCCGAGCGCAATTTTATCACACGCTCGTGGGCAAAGGCGGGCCTCACAGCGGCAAACGCCTCTGATAGCCAAGCGCTTATACAACTGAAGCGCGAATATTGCGACCCGAAAGATTGCCTGAGATGCCGCTTCGGGGGCGAATATCTGAGAAAGAAGTATCAGGCGTAAGGCGGGCGTGGCGCGGCTGTACCCTCTAAGAACGCATCTGGCTATTCTGCGAACGCGGCTGGCTATTCTGCGGACGCGGCTGGCTATTCTGCGGACGCGGCTGGCTATTCTGCGAAAAATTCCATTACGTTTCGGACATATATCTCCACTTATGCAATACCAATTTGAACTGGGAATGAAGGTGCGCGACTACGAATGCGACCTTCAAGGCATTGTCAACAACGCCAACTACCAGCATTACATTGAACACACACGCCACGAATTTCTCCTGTCGCGCGGCGTGAGTTTTGCCGAACTCCACCAGCGCGGTATTGATGCCGTGGTGGCGCGACTCAACATGGCCTTCAAGACGCCCCTCCGTAGTGGCGACCGCTTCGTATCGCGGTTGGCCATGCGCAAGGAAGGCATCAAATACATTTTCCAGCAGGACATTTTCCGCCTCGCGGACCAGAAGCCAGTGATTCGGGCGACGGTGGAAGCCGTATGTCTGGTACAGGGACGCCTAGGTACGTGTCCCGAACTCGACGCGCTGCTGCTCGATGCCGCAGATGCTTCTGACAACAACGGCTCTGTGCCTGCGGCAACGCCCCACCCTAACGCTTGAATCGGACTAGCCATGTCGGAATCGGAATATATCTACCTGCTCTCCCACATGCCAGGCATCACCTATCAGATGTCGCGGCAACTGCTTCAGCAATTTGGCAGCGCCACGGCGGTGTTTGACAACCGCGACGCGCTGCCCGATTCGGCGCGTCTGGCCATTGAGGCCCATCTCGCCACTGCCCGCGAGCGGATGGAGAAAGAGTACGCCTTTTGTGCGGAAAAAGGCATCCGCATCCTTACCTACGACGCGCCCGACTATCCTAAACGTTTGCGGCATACGCCCGAAGCACCCTTGACGCTTTTCTACAAAGGTACGGCACAACTCAACGCCAAACGTGCAATTTCTATCGTAGGTACGCGAAAAATCTCTGAATACGGAAAATCTGTGTGTCAAAATCTCTGTCAGGAGATAAAGGCATTGTTACCTGATTGCTTGGTGGTTAGTGGACTGGCATACGGCGTAGATATCCACTCACATAGGGCTTGTTTACAAAATTCCTTGCCAACGGTCGGGGTTTTGGCCCATGGTTTGGACCGTATTTACCCTACGCTGCACCTGCAAACGGCGCGCTGCATGATGGAACAAGGAGGCGGACTGCTGACGGAGTATGTCACGGGCACAAATCCTGACAAAGGAAATTTCGTGCGGCGTAATCGAATTGTTGCTGGTATCACAGACGCTACGATTGTCGTAGAGAGCGCGGAACAAGGTGGCTCGCTGATTACTGCACGTTTGGCACAAAATTATGGGCGTAAGGTGTTGGCGATTCCAGGACGTATCTACGATCCTCACTCGGCGGGATGCAACCGCCTTATCCGTACAGGCGATGCGCTGATGCTGACTTCGGCCTACCAACTCCTAGAAGCGATGGGCTGGCAAAGCACACCAGCGAAAATCGAAGCGCCGACGCTCTTCCCTGAACTGGACCTGAACCGCTCCGAACTGGAACGGAAAATTCTCGCGGCGCTTCAAGAGCGCGACGAATGGGACAAAAACGAACTGGCACGCCACCTAGGCGAATCTGTGACGGATATTGCAACAGCTACGTTTACGCTGGAAATGGACGGACTGCTTGTGCAGATGGGCGGTAACCGTATGCGGCGCGCGTAACTCAGGAAGGCCGATATACAACAGACAGAAGCAGATTCGTAATTGCCTATATAAGTAAAATAGATTGCCTATATAGTAAAATAGAATTGCCTATATATAAGGAACAGAAAAACGGAAATGATGCAAACTACATTTCACTATGACGTCATCGTAATTGGAGCGGGTCATGCGGGCTGTGAAGCAGCGCAAGCGGCAGCACGGATGGGTGCGAAAACCTGCGTGATTACGATGGATATGAATAAGATTGCGCAAATGAGCTGTAACCCGGCCATCGGCGGCATTGCCAAAGGACAAATTGTCCGTGAGGTGGACGCACTGGGTGGCGGAACGGGTGAGGTGACAGACGCTTGCGCCATCCAATTTCGCATGCTTAACCGCTCGAAAGGGCCAGCTATGTGGAGTCCACGTGCTCAATGCGACCGCCCACGTTTCATTCAGGAGTGGCGGCATCGGCTAGAGACGCAAGAGCATCTCTCGATTTGGCAAGACGAAGCCACAGAAATTCTCGTTGAAAACGGCAGAATCATCGGGGTGGATACCCTGTGGGGCGCACGTTTCTTGGCGGGAGCCGTGGTTATTACAGCGGGAACTTTCTTAGGCGGACTGATGCACGTAGGTCGGCGACAGGTGCGCGGAGGCCGTTGTGCTGAACCCGCCGCCCTATTTCTGACCGAATCTATCACGAAATACGGCATCCGCTCGGCGCGAATGAAAACCGGCACGCCCGTACGTATTGACGCACGTTCGGTACATTTTGACGAGATGGAGGAACAACCTGGCGAGACTGACTACCACCGCTTCTCATATATCTCTCCGCTGCGCCCCCTACCCCAACTGCCGTGTTGGACCTGCGAAACCAACGCAAAAGTACATGAGGTATTGCGCCGCGGACTACCCGAATCGCCCCTTTACAACGGACAAATCCAGAGTATAGGTCCGCGATATTGTCCCAGCATTGAGACAAAAATTGTCACCTTCCCCGACCGCGAAAAGCATCCTCTATTCCTCGAGCCAGAGGGTCTGAACAACAATGAACTCTATCTAAATGGTTTTTCCTCGTCTCTTCCGATGGAAATCCAACTTGAGGCGTTGCGACAAATACCTTGCTTCCGCGACATCGTAGTCTTCCGACCGGGCTACGCGATAGAGTATGATTTCTTCGACCCGACACAACTGAAACATTCGTTGGAGTCGAAGATAATCGAGGGTCTATTCTTCGCAGGACAGGTAAACGGAACAACGGGCTACGAAGAGGCAGCGGGCCAAGGCATCGTAGCAGGCATCAACGCGGCTCAGAAGTGCGCAGGCGGCGAAGCATTGAAATTGGGCCGCGACGAGGCATATATCGGCGTACTTATCGACGATTTGGTCACAAAAGGCGTGGACGAACCTTACCGCATGTTCACTTCGCGCGCGGAATACCGTATATTATTGCGTCAGGATAATGCAGACGTGCGCCTCACGCCGATAGCGGAAAAACTAGGTACGGCAACGGCAGAACGCACAGCGCGATTCCATGAAAAGAAAAAGCACATCGATGAAATCATTCGGTTCTGCCAGAATTTTCCTATCAAAGCCCCGCGCATCAATCCGTTCTTGGAAAAAATCGGCAGCACACCCCTGAGTGGCGGTTGCCGTTTGGCCGACCTTATCAACCGCCCGCAGATAAACCTACAGAATTTGGCTGAACAGGTAGATGCTTTGGCGACGCTTTTCGACGGTATTAGCGTGGACCGCGAGGAAGTTATCGAAGCCGCGGAAATAGAAATGAAATACAGCGGATATATTTCCCGCGAACGGGCGATGGCAGAAAAAATGCAGCGCCTTGAAGCTATCCGCATCCGCGGCCGATTTAATTACGCGGAACTTACACAGATTTCTACGGAAGGCCGTCAGAAACTCGCCGCTATCGATCCTGAAACGTTGGCACAAGCCAGCCGAATCCCCGGTGTCTCTCCCAGCGACGTCAGTGTGCTCCTTGTACTTCTCGGTCGTTGAGAGCGGAGCGCAGGAAACGATAACTCGCACAAATTCAAGAGAGAGCCGCCCTAAACTCTAGGAACAACCTAAACAGAAAGCTCGCATATTCCCCTAAAACGCCGTGAGAAGGCAAAAAAACTGGGGTAAGCAGTTTTAGTTTCACGTGAAACAATAAATCCCTAAGCCACCTAAAAAGAAACACTTATGAATACAAATCTTTTGCTTCAAAACCTGAGAAACATCCCTGACTTTCCCAAACCCGGGATTCAGTTTAAGGATGTCAGCACCTTGTTCAAAAATCCCGAATGTAACCGCGAAATGCTCGAAGAGCTGGTGCGCGTTTACCGCGATAAGGGAATCACAAAAGTAGTCGGCATAGAGTCGCGCGGCTTCGTAATGGGCGCAATGCTGGCTGCCGCACTGGGTGCAGGTTTCGTGCTTTGCCGCAAACCTGGTAAACTTCCTGGAACTACGCTCAAGGCAAGCTACGCCAAGGAGTATGGCCTAGACTCTATCGAAATACATACCGACGCAATTTCTGCGGACGATGTGGTGCTTATCCATGACGACCTGCTCGCCACGGGCGGCTCAATGAAAGCAGCCTACGACCTTGTGAACATGTTCCACCCCAAGGAAATTTTCGTGGACTTTATTATTGAACTCCGTATGGAGGGCCTGCAAGGTCGCGAAGCTTTGGGCGCCGACAAGAATATTCATACGCTGCTGACCCTGCACGAATAAAATCCTTGCCAGGCGGCGCAATCATTCTATGGTAATAACCTAGCCAAACAAACGGGAAACCATGACAGACAAACCGCAACAAACAACCGCGGAATATCTCCAAGGCATCGTTGCCAACCTGCCCGATTCACCGGGGTGCTACCAGTACCTCGATGAATCGGGCGTTATTATATACGT
>CAMBWV010000048.1 GCA_945871755.1 uncultured Bacteroidales bacterium | reverse complement strand
AACGAACTCCATACTCACACCTTGCGAGCAAGGTGCGGTACTTTCACGTTACTCCTTATTTTCTCCCAATTCCAAAATTTCGTGGATGCGTTTGCGGCAATCCTCCATGAGCCATTTCGGCGTGGAGGTGGCTCCGCAGATACCCACGCTGCCTACCTCGCCCTGGAACCATTCGGGGCGGATATCCTCGGGATTATCCACTTGGTACGTGGCGGGATTGACCTTGCGGCAGGCTTCGCACAGGACGCGGCCATTGCTGCTCTTCTGTCCGCAGACGAAGATGACCACGTCGTGGCGGGCGGCAAAGGCGCTGACGTTGGGCAGGCGGTTGGCTACCTGGCGGCAGATGGTGTCGAAGTAGCGGAACTGGGCCGTTGGTTGGATGCGCTGGCTGATGTAGTCCACCACTTGGCGGAAACCTTCCAGCGGTTTGGTCGTTTGGCTGAAGAGGCAGATGTCGCGGCTGAAATCTAGGCGGCTCGCCTCCTCGGGATGCTCAATGACGATGGCCGTGCCGTCCGTCTGACCGACGAGGCCCAGCACCTCGGCGTGGCCAGGTTTGCCGTAGATGACGATTTGCGGTTGGCCAGGTTCATCATAGACGCGCTTGATGCGCCGTTGGAGTTGCAGCACGACGGGACAAGTGGCATCAATGAGTTCGATGCCGCGATTGTGGGCCAGGGCGTAGGTGGCGGGAGGCTCGCCGTGGGCGCGGAGCAGGACACGTGTGCCGCGGGGAAGGGTGGCCAGCGCGGCGTGGTCGATGGTGGTGAGGCCCTTGGCGCGCAGGCGTTCGCATTCGCTGCCGTTGTGGACAATGTCGCCCAGACAGCAGAGGCTGCCGCCCGCAGAGAGTTCCTCCTCGGCCTTGTTGATGGCCGTGGTGACGCCGAAGCAGTAGCCCGAACCTTCGTCGATTTCTATTAAGTGCATAGGCAGAGAAAAAGGGTAACGCAGTCCGTTACCCACTCATTTGGAATTATCAATTACAAGAAGCCGAAGCGCCCGTGCGCTCCTCAAAGCGGTCGAGCAACCATTGCATTTGCTCTTCTCGCGTCAGTTCGCTGTTGTCCAGCACCAGGGCATCGTCGGCCTGGCGCAGGGGAGCCAATTCGCGGTGCGAATCGATGTAGTCGCGCTCCTGCACATTGCGCAGGATATCCTCGAAGGCCACCGATTGACCCTTGGCTGTCAGTTCCAGATAGCGGCGCTGCGCACGCACCTCGGCCGAGGCCGTCACGAACACCTTGAGTTCCGCCTGCGGGAAAACGACAGTGCCGATGTCGCGGCCGTCCATCACGATGCCCTTCTCCTCGCCCATACGCTGTTGCTGGCGGGTGAGGGCCTCGCGAACGAATGGCAGGGCGGCAATCGCGCTGACATGGGACGAAACCTCCAGGGTGCGCACCGCTTCTTCCACCACTTCGCCGTTCAGGCAGACCAGCGGAAGATGGGTGGCAGGGTCGAGGCGAAAACTCACCTCAATTTGGGGAACGAGCGCCTCCAGGCGGGCCGCATCGGGCTGGCCCTGCGCATCGAAGAGCCCCTGACGCATGGCAAAGAGGGTGACAGCGCGATACATGGCTCCCGTATCTACATAAATATATCCAACCTTTGCGGCCAGACTCTTGGCCATGGTGCTTTTGCCGCAGGAAGAATGGCCGTCGATGGCCACGATAATTTTTTTCATGGGGAGAATATGGTATAGGTAGGTTCTATAAATTAGTTTCAATGGAAGGTAGATTTTCTATTTAACTTGGATGCCTTTCCGACTCTCGCACCGTATCTTTTTGTTTTTCATTCGGTCACGTAGCCCGCTACGCTCCCTCACGAAAAGCAAAAACCTACGGCACGATAGCCGAAAATTCATCACAAGCTAATTTATAGAACCTACCTATAGAATTTCTGGCGATTATAAAACTAGAAGGAATAGCCCGCGTTGAAGATGAGGGAATTGCAGGCCATGTGGTATTTGGCGTAGGCCACGCCGAGGCGGAAGCCGCCCGTTTTCACACCGCCGCCAGCGGTGAGGCCCGCCCAGTGGGATTCGCCAGCAGCCTTGAGCTCGTAGGCACGGCGGAAGTTGTAACCCGCACTGAGGTAGAGGAATTTGGCAGGCTCTACGTCCACGCCCACGACTACATGGTTGAGCGCCTTCTGGGTGAACTTTATTTTCTCGTCAGCAGGGTGGAAGAAATCCTTGTCGCGCCAGTGCGTCAGGTCCGTTAGGGTGAGCGAGAAACGAACGGGGGCGTGCGCCATTCCCTTCGTGAAGCCCACCTGCAGGTTGAAGGGCAAGCGCTCCGTGCGGTCGTCAAACGATTTAAGGGGCGCGCCGATGTTCATCATTGTGGCCGAGAGCGAGAAGTCGTGCTCCTCGTCCAGGTAGTTGAGACCAAGGTCCACGGCAACGGCGAAGGCGGAAAAGTCGGCGTACTTCGAGTAGATGCCTTTCAGCGTAGCACCACCCGCCCAGCGGTCGGAGAGCAGGTAACTATAGCCCACGCCAAACACCATGTCCTTGGGCGAAAACTTGCCCAGCACATGGCCGTCGGCATCCGTCTCGTCCATCTCGCCGTAGCCCAGCATCTGGCCAAACACCATGCCCGTGTGCCGTTCGCCAAAAGCCTTGACAAACTCCGCGCCAGCATATTTGCTGCCTCCCGCATAGGTCATAAAGTTGAGACCCAGCGAGAGATCGCTCACGCCAGAGAGCAGGGCAGGGTTGGACAGACCCGCCCAGGGCGCATCTTCGGAAAGGGATATGTTGTCTCCACCCAAAGCCGCCACGTGCGACGAGATGGGCAGGCGCAGCAGCGTTTGGCTGAATGTTCCCTCTTGGGCTTGCAAAGTGGTAACTGCAAGGAGCAGAAAGAGGGAGGAGAGTATTTTTTTCATATAGCTCGGGAAAAATTGTGCCCAAAGGTACTACAAAATTCTAGAATAGGTGTATTTTTGCAATACATTTCGAGGGGCAAGGGGCTAAAAGGTCCGCAATATCGTTGCCCTCGTATGCTCTTTGTCCTAACTAGCGTCATGTCGCAGGATAGTTTATTCTCCAAAGAATGGTGTAGCCTGATTTTCCATAACAGGAATCAGGAATATGGTGCCTACCAGCTTCGTAGCGAAGTGGGTAAGCGCTATCGGCGTGCGCTTGTCATCGTTTTTGCCTCCGTATTCTTCTGCCTCGCACTTCCCTTGGGCGTCCACCTTTATATGAAGTACCAGTTGGTGAAGGCGATGGCCGATTTCCAGAAGGAGATTCCCAAACTCAAAAAGAAGGAGGCCGAGGTGGGTCACGAGCTGAAGGCTGTTTCCACAGGGCGGGCTGTGCCCAAGAAGACCACTATCGAAGGCGCCTCAACGAGCGCGCCCGATATTGTGGAGGAACTCACGAAGGAGAATATCATCTTTGCCGAAGGCGGTGACGAGACGTTTATCGTGGACGAGCATATCATGCAGGAGTTTGAAGACAGAGACACCCTCCACAACCGCGACCAAAAGGATTTGCCCATGGAAGGGCCGCAGATAATCAAGGTAGATAAGGTGGAAGAACTGCCCGTATTCCCCGGCGGCATGAAGAGCCTCGCCGATTGGATGGAGAAGAATATTCCCTATCCCGCCAATCTTATCAAGGCAAAGGTGCAGGGCGACATGGAAGTGAGTTTCATCGTGGGCGTGGACGGCCGCGTCTCCGATGTCCGTCTGACCAAAAAACTCCACCCGCAGCTCGACAAACTAGTACTGGCGGCCTTTAAGCGCATGCCGCCTTGGAAACCTGGCAAAACGGACGGCGTGCCCGTCATCGTCAGCATGTCCTATCCTCTCCACTTCACCGCCCGCTGAGTCGGAGGCAACAAGAACAAACATCGTAAAACCGCAATATGAAACCAACAGCCGAACTCCTGACAATGATTGAAGAGGCCCTCCAGCAAGTGCCTTATCCCAAGCAACCCACTGGCCTCTACGAGCCGATAGCCTACGTCCTCGACGGAGGCGGCAAGCGCATTCGCCCCATGCTGACGCTGCTGGGCTACAGTCTCTATCGCGATGACGTGGAGCGCGCCCTGCCTGCCGCCCTCGCCCTTGAGACCTACCACAACCACACGCTTCTCCACGACGACCTGATGGACCATGCCGAGGTGCGTCGCGGCCGTCCCGTGGTGCACAAGAAATGGGATGAGAATACGGCCATCCTTTCGGGCGACACGATGCTCATCATGGCCTTCCGCCATCTCCTGGCCGTTGATATGCCCCGCCCGCAGGCCCTTTGGGACCTCTTCTCCAAGAGTGCGCAGGAAATTTGCGAGGGCCAGCAGTACGATGTCAATTTCGAATCGCGCACAGATGTCAAGGAGGAAGAATACCTCGAAATGATTCGCCTGAAGACCTCCGTCCTCCTGGCTTGCAGCATCAAGGCGGGCGCCCTCGTTGCCGATGCCCCCGCGGCCGATGCCGATGCCCTTTACCGCTTTGCCGAGCGCGTGGGCTTGGCCTTCCAGTTGCAGGACGACTACCTCGATGTCTATGGCGACCCCAAGGTGTTTGGCAAGAAGATTGGTGGCGACATCCTCTGCGGCAAGAAGACGTTCCTCCTCATCCGCGCGCTGGCGAAAGCCAATCCCGAACAGCATCAGCGTCTGCTCAGCCTCTTGGCCGACCAATCGATGGCGGACGAGGCGAAGATTCAGGCCGTTCGCCAACTCTACGACGACCTCCACATTGCCGACGACTGCACCGCTGCCATCAATGCTTGTTACGCACAGGCCCGCGAAGCCCTTGACCAGGTGGCCCTGCCCGAAGCGCAGAAGGCTCCGCTCTGGGAGTACGCCGCTTCTTTGCTGGGGCGCACGAAATAGCCTGGCCGGGGCTTCCCTCTTTCGCACGCTATATATATGGTATAGGCCGTGCGTTTCCCCATTATTGAAGATGGAGCCCGCAGTTGCAGGCTTTGTTGAAACACAGGTCGCCCGGCGGCTGCTGAAACTGCGCTCGAAGCGCGACCATCCAATCCTTTTTCCCTCATGAAGCATCTCAAAACCCTCCTTCTGCTTTCCCTCGTGCTCGTCGCGGCCCTTCCCGCCCTGGCGCGCAAATGGAGTGTGGACAATCTCGAAATGGTGTATCTCAAGGACTCCACGCAGTACGTTTGCAACCCCGATGGCGTGATGGGCGACTCCGCCCGCGTGGCCACCAACCGCATCCTGCGCCGCCTCGAGGTGGATAAGGGCGTGCAGACCGTGGTTGTCGTGGTCAAGCATCTTGAAGGCGACGACCCCTTCACCTTTGGCATGGACCTCTCCCGCAAGTACGGCATTGGCAATAAGCAGAACACGGGCCTCATCATCATCCTCGCCACCGAGGACCGCTCGTACCAAATCCTGACGGGCCGCGGTCTGGAAGGCACCTTGCCCGATGCCATCTGCCGCCGCGTGGAAAACCGCGTCATGGTGCCCCAACTGAAAAAGGCAAACTGGGACGCGGCCATCCTCGAAACGGTGCAGTCGCTCGACAAAGTTATCCGTGGCGACAGCACAATTGTTGGTGACAACGATTCTGACGACGATGATCTGCCGGCCGTGGCAATTCTCATCATCTTCATGATTGTAGGGGCCTCAGTCATAGGCATCGTTGTGTCCATCGCAGCGCACAAGAAATGTCCCAAATGTGGCAAAAGCAAGCACGTTCGCCTGGTCAAGACGATAACCAAGGGCAGGAAGAAAACGTGCACCTGGCACTGCACCAAGTGCAACCACACCTTCAAAACGACCGAACAGATTGGCAACGACTCCTTAGGCGGTGGCGCAGGTGCAGGCTCCATCATCATCGGCGGCGGACATAGTCGCAGCGGTGGCGGTTTGCTTGGCGGTGGCTCATTTGGCGGTGGCTCATTTGGCGGTGGCGGTGCAGGCGGCCGATTCTAATCTTTCAGACGGACACCTCCTCCAGCTTCTCTGCTCATTTTATCTCCAAGAATATTCATCTAAAAAACCATTCCAAACATTATGAAAACGAACAAAACCCTCTGGATTGTGCTGGCCGTAGTGGCCGTACTCCTCATCGCTGGCGTTACTTCCTACAATGGTCTTGTGAGCAAGGACGAAATGGTCAACAACGCCTGGGCCAATGTGCAGGCGCAGTATCAGCGACGTGCCGACCTCATCCCCAACCTCGTCAACACGGTGAAGGGATATGCCGCCCACGAGAAGGAAACCCTCGATGCCGTTATCGCAGCCCGCAGCAAGGCCACGCAGATTACCATTGACCCGACGAACGCCACGCCCGAGCAGTTGGCCAAGTTCCAGTCGGCACAGGGCGAACTCTCGCAGGCTCTTGGCCGCCTCCTTGCTCTGTCGGAGAGTTATCCCGACCTGAAGGCCAACCAGAATTTCTCGGAACTTCAGGCTCAGCTTGAAGGCACGGAAAATCGTATCGCCGTCAGCCGCCAGGATTTCAACAAGACCGTGCAGGAATACAACCAATCCGTCCGCAGTTTCCCCACGAACATTTTAGCCGGAATGTTCGGTTTCGAGAAGAAGACTGCTTTCGAGGCCGACGCTGCCGCCAGTCAGGCTCCCAGCGTGTCCTTCTAAGCCGCTTTGCGCTCAGCGTTCCGATCCAAATGGAATAAGGCGTAATATGAAAGTGCCGCATCTTGCAAACAAGGTGCGGCACTTTTCATTTTAGTGGAACAAACTTCCTATTTTCGTAACTACTCAGGCTGATTTATCGAGATCTAACGTACTGCAAGTTACTTGATGTCTCCTGTGAGCTGCAGAGAAGCAACCTGTGACTCTTGGAAGATTCTTCTAACCTTCTGATATTGAGTATGTATATTGTTTCAAGAAATAGGTCGCGGGATGAAACTGTGTGTTTCATGGGATGAAACTGTGAGTTTCATAGGATGAAACTGTGAGTTTCATGGGATGAAACTGTGAGTTTCATAGGATGAAACTGTGCGTTTCATAGGATGAAACTGTGAGTTTCATAGGATGAAACTGTGAGTTTCATGGGATGAAACTG
>CAMBWV010000047.1 GCA_945871755.1 uncultured Bacteroidales bacterium | reverse complement strand
GGGCGGGATAGTCCTTCAGGTTGATTTGCTGCATGGCGGCTTCGGCCGAGCGGTTCAGTTTTAGCTCGAAGAGGTAGAGGTTTTGGGCTGTACGTAGCACCATGTCCACGCGACCTGTGGCGGTGCGCACCTCCACATCCACGTAGCGGCACAGCAAGGAGAAAATGACGTAGAGCAACTGCTGGTAGTGGCCTTCGTAGTTCGTATGGTCGCACTGAGGGATGGTGAGCAGGTAGGTTTGGAGGAGGCGAAGCATCTGGTCCACATTGTTTTCGAGCAGTGCCAGATACATTTCGGCCACGGCCGTCGTGCCTTTGTAACTATCAATTTGCACGTAGTTGGGCAGGAGGCTTTCCATCAGTCCCACGCGGATTTCTTTGTTGGGAATATCCAGCACGTAGAGGTCGCTGATTTCGTTGTAGTCCTTGATGGTGAAGTAGCCACTCTGATAAAGCAGCGGTATGATAGACGTCATATTCTCTGTGGGCCTGTTGAAGGCTTCGGACACGGCCTTGGTGGGCTTGAGCATGGAGGGTAGGACGTTGAACTTGCGCAACATCTCAATGAGGAAGGTCGGCGTGCCACTCTCAAACCAGTAGTTGTCAAGCTTTTTCTTGCTAAAAGCAAGTAACAGACTGAATGGGTTGTACACATCGGGCGAGGGCCAAGTGAAGTGGTAGCCATCGTATTTATTCTTGAGTTCCCAGAGCGTTTTTTCCTTATCCCAGCCTTTTCCTTCGGCCATCCTGTCAACGTAGTCGGCCATCTGCGTGCGCACCTCCTCTTCTGTGAAACCGCATATTGAGGCAAACTCAGTATCCATGGAGATATTGACCAGATTGTTCAGTTCGCTGAAGATACTGAGCTGCGAGAATTTCGTAATGCCCGTAAGGAAAACGAATTTGAGGTAGGGGTCGGCAGCTTTGAGTGGTGAATAAAAGTTGCGCATTACCTGTCGGAGAACAGGCAATTGTTCCCGCTCATGCAACACATCCAGCAACGGGGCATCGTATTCGTCAATCAAGATGACGACCTGCTTACCCGTTTTCTCATAAACTTTGGCAATGAGATTTTTCAACCGAAGGCTGGGCTCGGGGTTGTTTGTAGAGATGCCAAACCGCTCTTCGTTTGCCGCAAGCATATCCCGTAGATAATTCTCCAACTGTTCCTTCTTCATGTGCTTGGAAGAAGACATATCAAATCTCAGCACTGGATATTCCGTCCATTCCTTCTCAACTTGTTCAATGTACAGCCCCTTGAACAACTCCTTTCTACCTTCGAAATAACTCTGGAGGGTGGATACCAACAACGACTTGCCGAATCGGCGTGGCCGACTCAGAAAGATATATTTGCTGAGGTTTAGCATCTGTGGAATGTACGCCGTTTTGTCCACGTACAAGCAATTTCTATTGATAACCTCGGAGAATGTCTGAATGCCAACGGGCAGCGGCTTGAGTGTCTTGTTGTCCATGTTATTTCGGATTTAGGGGAACTTTATCCAGTCCCGCAGAACAGGAAATGTACAAAAGTAGGAGTTTTCTTTGGAACCTCCAAATATTTGGCCTAGGAGATTTGCCACGGGGAGTTTGTACTCAGCGGAAAGGTAATTCGAACAACCTCCGAACTCACACCTTGACGAGCAAGGCATGGTACTTTCACGTTGCCCCTCGCCCTTCCGCCATCCTTCTTTATTTGAACTAGCACCTGTAGGTTACGTTGAAACAATTGAGTAAATTGGTTGTTGATGCTCAGCTGATTTTCTCTATAAAGTATTTCCCCACCGAAAAAAAATCCATTCTTTTTTGGTATGTAAGAAGAGATTTGTAATTTTGCTTCCGAAAACACTTCCCTGCTCTTGGGAAAGTATTCCTAGCTATTGGAAATAAACTCATTAACTAGTTACTGAAAAAAACCTCTTTAATATATTAAAACCATGGTAAATTACAAAGATCTCGGTCTGGTGAACACCCGTGAGATGTTCAAGAAGGCCGTTGCTGGTGGCTATGCCATCCCCGCTTTCAACTTCAACACAATGGAGCAGATGCAGGCTATCGTTCAGGCTGCTGTTGAGACCAAGTCGCCCGTCATCATGCAGGTGTCTAAGGGTGCTCGCGCTTATGCCAACGGTACCATCCTCCGCAACCTTGCCAAGGGTGCTGTTGAGTACGCCAAGGAACTCGGTTGCGAGAATCCTCAGATTGTTCTTCACCTCGACCATGGTGACACCTTCGAGATTTGCAAGGAGTGCATCGACAATGGTTTCTCCTCTGTGATGATTGACGGTTCTCACCTTCCCTTCGAAGAGAATATCGCACTGACCAAGAAGGTCGTTGACTACGCTCATCAGTTCGACGTAACCGTTGAGGCTGAGCTCGGCGTTCTCGCTGGTGTTGAAGATGAAGTTTCTGCCGCAGAATCTCACTACACCCAGCCCGAAGAAGTGATTGAGTTCGCCACGCGCACTGGCTGCGACTCTCTCGCAATCTCCATCGGTACGAGCCACGGTGCCTACAAGTTCACTCCCGAGCAGTGCACCGTAGATCCCAAGACTGGTCTGCTCGTTCCTCCTCCCCTTGCCTTCGACGTCCTGCACGCTATTGAAAAGAAGCTCCCCGGCTTCCCCATCGTGCTCCACGGTTCTTCTTCCGTTCCCCAGGAAGAGGTGGCTACTATCAACAAGTACGGTGGCAAGCTCCCCAACGCTATCGGTATTCCCGAAGAGCAGCTTCGCGAGGCAGCCAAGAGCGCAGTTTGCAAGATCAACATCGACTCCGACTCTCGTCTGGCTATGACTGCTGCTATCCGCAAGCACTTCGCAGAGCATCCCGACCACTTCGACCCCCGTCAGTATCTGAAGCCTGCTCGCGAGAACATGAAGAAGATGTACATTCACAAGATTATGAATGTGCTCGGCTCCAACGACAAGCTCTAATATCCCTTTCGAGATATGTACAACAAAAGGCTGTGTCCTCACAGAGGGCGCAGCCTTTTTTAGAAACCCAGATTCTTTTTTATTCTTCCTATCCCATGCTTTCCCTGTTAGATTTCCTGAATGCCTCGCCGGTGAATTTCCTTGCCGTCAAGACCATTTCCGAGCAGTTGGATGCTGCTGGCTATGCGCGATACGATGCCGCAGAACCGCTGAAGGACGTTCAGCCCGGCAGCCGCTTCTACGTGACCAAGAATGATTCCGCCATCTTCGCCTTCGAGATGGGCACGCAGCCCATGGCCGAGACAGGCGCACGCATCATTTCTGCCCATTGCGATTCGCCCACCTTCCGCATCAAGCCCCACGCAGAAATGCACGCCGAGGGCGGCATCGTCAAACTCAACACCGAAACCTATGGCGGCGCCATCCTCTCCACGTGGATGGACCGCCCGCTCAGTTTGGCGGGCCGCGTCATTGTGCGTGGCCAAAGCGCCCTCAGCCCCCAGACCCATTTGCTGCACATTGAGCGTCCGCTCTTGCAGATTCCTAACCTCGCCATCCACTTCAACCGACAGGTGAACGACGGCGTCAAACTCTCCAAGCAGAAGGACATGCTGCCCATCCTCGGTATTGTCAACGACGAACTGGAGAAGGATAACGTGCTGGTGAACCTCATTGCCAGCGAACTGCACATTGCAGTGGCCGACATCATTGACTTCGACCTCTACCTCTATGATACGACGCCCGCCTGCACCTTCGGTTTGCACCAAGAGTTTGTCTCTTCGGGCCGCCTCGACGACCTGAGTATGGTACACGCTGGACTGGCCGCCCTCCTCGCCTCGGCCCAACAGGCTGCTGCGCCACAGACCAAAGTGCTCGCCATCTTCGACAACGAAGAGGTGGGGAGCAAGACGAAGCAGGGCGCAGCCAGCACCTTCTTCCCGAGCCTGATGGAGCGCATCGTCCTCGCACAGGACGGCACGAAGGACGACTACTATCGCATGATTGAACGCTCCTTCCTCGTCAGCGCAGACAATGCCCACGCCTGGCACCCCAATTATGGCGAGAAGTACGACCCGACGAACCATCCCGTGATGGGCGGCGGCCCTGTCATCAAGTACAACGCGCAACAGAAATACCTGAGCGATGCCTACAGCGCAGCCGTCTTTGCCGAAATCTGCAAGAAGGCGGGCGTGCCCTGTCAGAGTTTCGTCAATCACAGCGAAGTGGCGGGTGGCAGCACCTTGGGCAATATGCTCTGCGCCTCCTTCCCCGTGGCCGGCGTGGATATGGGCAACCCCATTTGGGCCATGCACAGTGTGCGCGAAACAGGCCACATGGGCGACCACGAAGCCTGCATTAAGGCTTTCACTCAGTTCTACAACGGATAATTGGTTGGCCTGCCCATTCATTCATTGAGTCATCAATTGTTCAATCCCTCCCACTTCATGATTCCTCAACGGCTATTCCTGTTTCTCGGCTCCCTCTTGCTGTGGGCGGCCACCTGCCATGCGCAGACAGGACAGCCCTTTCGCGAGGAATACATGGAGTGGGAGGAATTTGTTGAGGCATATCTGTACAACGACTTGGGCGATGAGGGCGGAGCGGAAGGCGAATCGGTGAGTGCCGAGCAGGCCCGCTTGGAATTTCTCGAGCAGTTGGAAGAACTGCATCGGCAGCCCCTCAATCTCAATACCGCCACGCGCGACGAACTCCTCGCCTTGCCCTTCCTCTCGTCTGCCCAGGTGGACACATTGCTGAGTTACCGACAGCGGCATCGGCGGTTTGTGACGCTCGGTGAACTACAAACGATTCCGCAAATCCGTTTTCAGGAGCGGCGCTACCTCTCGCTGTTTGTTTATGCTGGCGATACGTTGCGCCCTCCGCAGAAGTGGCAAGACCGCTGGCTCAGGGGCAAGTACGAAGTGACGGCCCGCGCGGACGTTCCCCTTTATCGGCGCGACGGATTCAAGGCTACAACGGCCGACAAGCCCAACCAGCATTATTATGGTGCGCCCGTGACCCACGCCCTGCGCTATCGTTATCGCCACTCCTCGGGCGCGGCCTACGGACTGACTTTGCAGCAGGATGCAGGCGAACCTTTCGGGCGTGGCAACAATCATCCGTATGACTATTGGTCGGTGTATGCCCGTGTGCCCTTGCCCCGCCAGCGCACCATCCTTTGGTTGGGCGACTACGACGTGCTTTGGGGCGAGGGTTTGCTCATGGGTGGGATGAACTATGGCGGCCGTGCCGTTCTCCTCGGCAATGCCCTGCGCCAGTCGCACGTCATTCGTCCCCACACGTCTATGATGGAACAAGGATTCCAGCGAGGCGTGGCCGCACAGGTGTTGCTCGGGCGGCGATGGGAGATGCAGGCGTTCGCTTCCTTCCGCAGTGTGGACGGACATCTGGATGGCGACACCGTCACCTCCCTTCGCGATGCTGGCCTGCACCGAACCAAGAGCGAGATTCTGACACAGCGCGCCCTGAGGGAGACCTTGGGTGGTGCACGTCTGCTCTGCCATTGGCAGGGCGGTGCGGCGAGCGTGGGCGGTTACGGCGCGTGGTACGACAAAACGATTTACCCTGCGCTCCACGCCTACAACCGCTATTACCTGCGTGGTCAGTCGGCTGGCGGATGGAGCGTGGATGCTTCGCACGACGCGCGCCGTTGGAGTTACCGCGGCGAGTGTGCCTTCGATGCTGCCTTGCATCTGGCCACAAGCCACACCTTGCGCCTGTCGCCCACGGTGCGCCCGTACGCCGTGGTGGTGCAGGCGCGCTATTTCTCCCCACGCTTCGTGGCTCCCCATGCCGAGACGTTGCAGTCGGGCTCGCGTGTGCAGAATGAAATGGGCGTGCTCCTCGGCGCAGACTTCCAAGGTTGGCGGTGGGCGCGGCTCTCTGGCTATGTGGATTACGCCTACCACGAGCGGCCCATGTTTCGCGTGTCGGGCCCTAGCCACCGCATCCGCAGTTGGTTGTCGGCCACCTTTCCCTTGCCCGCTTCGTGGCAGGTCGAAACGCGCTATCAGTATAGCGGCAAACAGGAGGACGTGACGGGACACGATGGTGTGATGCAGCATCTCCATCGCCACTCCCTGCGCCTAGCAGCCCATCTACAACGCCCCGCTTATGCCCTCCACCTCTCAGCGGATGCCTGCGCGCTGGTTTCGCAAACGGCCTCTGTGCGCTGGGGCCGAATGCTCTCAGCGCGCTGTATGTGGAACGCCTTGCCCACGCTCCAACTGCACACGTTTCTGGCCTGCTTCTGGACCGACGATTACGCCACGCGCATCTACGGCTACGAACCTCAATTGCGCCACGGCGGCGCCTTCCCCTCCTTTGCCTATCATGGCGCGCGCTTGGTCCTCATAGGCAACTGGCAGCCCACACCCCGCACCATGCTCTCCCTGCGCTACTCCTTCCTCCGCTATTTCAATCGCCAAGAAATCAGCAGCGGCCCCGCCCGCATAGCCTCCCCAATGCAGAATGACCTTTCCCTGCAATTTGAATGGCGATGGCCGGGGCGCGGGCTTCGCTAGCCGCGGACTTGCCCTATTCGCAGGAGGTTCCAATATATAAAGGTAGGTTCTATAAATTAGATTCAATGAGTGGTCCTCACACGAGGGTAACTGATAATACAAAGAATTTGGAATTGAACCAGCAATGAGAAACGAGATACAGTTCCTATTATATAGCCTGCCAGAGGAGCAAGCAATGGTGCAAGTCGTTATCAAGGACGAAACGATTTGGTGTACACAAAAGGCTATGGCGCAGCTCTTCGGAGTTGGCGTTCCAGCGATTAGTAAGCATTTGAAGAATATCTTTTCAGAAGGTGTATTTGGAAGTAACAGATTACCAATTATTTATGGTTAATACGGTAGAAAAGTGGATTGGGTTTTATTTGTAGGTTTAAGGAAAGTGAAGGCTTAACGATTTTAACTTGCTTTTACGAACAAATGTGAGGTTTGGATGACATAATGAAGGAATAGACGAGAAATAAGTGGACGCTGTCAAAAGAGAAAATAGAATTGGATGCAGTTGAAACTATACCCATTCTCTTATATACAGATAACTTAACCTTATTGTCTGTATATAAAGAGGTATAAAATCAAATGCCTTGTATTTGAGAAAATAACACTTTTTTGGGCAACTTTATGTGGATATAATCTTTATTCCCGATTAAAA
>CAMBWV010000046.1 GCA_945871755.1 uncultured Bacteroidales bacterium | reverse complement strand
GAGGAGGAAAGAGGAGGGGATATCCATAGATTTCGTAAAAAAACTAGACTAGAACAAGCCTTTTTCCGAAAATTGTCCTTAAATTTGTCGGCACAAGATTTGTGAAACATTTATTTTTGTTGCTTATGGATATGCAGAAAATTGACATGTTTATCATGTCGCAGGGCTCCAACTTGCCCACTGAGAAACTCCCCTATATTCGTGAGAGATTGCAAGCTGTAGATGATAGCAAGTGGCCCATGCTCCTCTCCATTCAGTTCAAGAACCCCGTCATCGTGCTGGTGCTCTCCATCTTCTTGGGCAGTTACGGTGTGGACCGCTTCTATCTGGGCGACACGGGAATGGGCATTGGCAAACTGCTGACGTGTGGCGGTTGTGGTATTTGGACCATCATTGATTGGTTCCTGATTACGGACGCCACGAAGGAGAAGAACTTTGAACTGTTGCAGCGCTATCTCTACTAGACGTACATATATATGGAGTAGCCTGGCCTACGTAGCCGTAGTAGCCTGGCTGTATTTGGCAAATGAGGGACAAACGTGCATGACGGTTTGTCCCTCAAGGCTCTTTTATGGCCTGCCCTGCCCAGGTTGCGGCACCACCCGCGCCACCCTGCAACTCCTCCACGGCAACCTGCTAGCTGCCGTCCGCCTCAACCCCAACTGTCTGCTAGCCGTCGCCTTCCTCCTCTTCTATCCCCTCCTGCTTTTGCTCAGCCTCGTGCGCCGTCGGCACTATTTGGCCGTTCTGATGGCAGAAGGGCAACGCTGGATGAAGAGCTGGATATTCTGGGTGCTGTTTGGCATTATCGAAGGAGGTATTTGGTGGCATAATTTCTTGGTCCTTTAGCAGGGCTGGAAAGCGAAGTATTCCCGTCTAGGTTGTGAGGAAATTGTACCTAACGGAACGGCAATGTACCGCACGTTGCTCGCAACGTGTGGCTCAGCGAAATGACAGGCGTTTGTGCCTATTAGATATAGATACTACTATATTCCATTGTTCGCTGAGCCACACGTTGCAAGCAACGTGCGGTACATTACCTTTCAATGACGACCAACCAATATCCTAGGTTTTAGAAAGCCGAAGACTATCGAGCCAAAGGGCTTCCGTTGAATCTATCATAAAAAGGGCTGCCAGATTTGGCAGCCCTTTTTCGTGGAGTCTTATCGAACAATAACGCGCTGGCCGTTGACCAAGTAAACGCCAGCGGGGAGGGCAATGCGCTGACCGCCGAGGCCACGATAGTGAATGCGGCCTGCCATGTCGGCAATCGTCACCTCCTTGGTCGTGGGACGGAGGTCGATGTAGCCACGGCCGAGGCGGAAGGCGGGAGCCGTGGGCAACAGCGTATCGAAAATACCCGTGATGCTCACGCGAACGGCAGGCGACAGGGCACTCTCGCCATCGGCATAGACCGTGCTGACCGCATATTCGTGCCAATCGTTGTCGGTCAGCGTGGCATCGGTATAGGTGGTCGTGCTAATCGGCTCGGCCGTCAAGCGCTCAGCATCGCGATAGACGTGGTAGCCCAGGAGTTGCAGGCTCTCCACAGGACGCTGGTAGGTAATATCATCCAGGTAGAGCACATACTGGTCGTTGGAGATGCAGCGGATGGCAAAGCGGCGGGCATCGGCGGGGAGTTCCACCTGATACTGCTTCCAACTGCCAGGCACCTTGATGTCGCTGCCAATCTGCTGGAACTCGCTGGTCTCGGTCGTGCCCGTGGAGTAAAGCACCTGAATGACCTCGTTCGTGCCATAGAGATTGTAGTCGGGGCTCTTCGCATAGAAGGAAATGGTCTGGCCACCCGTCACTTCGGGCGAAATGAGCCAGTCGTCGTTGGCAGCAAAACGGCCACAACTGAAGGCTGCCAGCACCTGCTTGCCGCTGTGCGGGGCCCAAGCGCCCGACAAACCAATCTGGCTCGGGTTGAACACCTGGTAGGCCATCGGACCTTCAACGTTGGGATATTCGATGAAGTCGCCGCCATCAAGGATGCCGATGACGCGGCGGCCATCGCCGTCGTAGAGCGTCCAGCGCCCGAGGTTGGTAATCGTGAAGGCTGTGTAGGACTCGAAATCCTCCGTCACCGTTTCCGTACCATCACCCGCAGGCGCCTCGTAGGGAGCATCCCAAGAGAGCAGGCACTGGCCATCCACGATGTTGGCCTTGACCCCCGAAACGTAGGGCAGGCCAGGGAGGACGGTGATGGTGAGCGCACTGGACAGATTGTCGTCGGCCACCTCGTCAGCGTCCCAAACGATTTGCGCCGTATAGACGCTGGATTCCTTGGCATCGGCATTGGGGCGGTCGGTGAGAAGCAGTGTCTGCACGCTGTCCGAGGGGATGGGCTCGCCAGCGAGGCTAGCCACCTGGCGGCCGTCGCGCAGGAGAAGAACCTTGTAGTCCGTGGCCGTTTTCGAACCAGTATTGCGGAGCGTCACGGCGAACTGAACCTCCTCACCCACCTTGACTTCGGTCTGCGCGGATTGCAGATCGGTGAGTTGGAGGTTGTGGTCGTGCCAGTCGAAGAGGCTGATGTTGTCAATGTAGCAGGTGTTGTTCTGCTCGGGCGAAAGGTGGCCCTCCACCTGAAGGTCAATCTGCACCGCGCCGTGGCCGAGGAAATCTTCAAGGTTGTAGGTATAGGCCACCCATGCTCCATGGTCGTGGTCAGCCGTCGCACCCGTGAGGTCCTTGCAAACGATATGCCCCAGTTCGTGCTTGTGGCCCTCGGCATCGCGGAGGATAGCCGTAACCTCGTTGCGCGTCTTGGGATTGTGGAAGACGTGGAAGCGAAGCGTGGGGTGCTTGCCTTCAAGGGTAATCTTGGGCGAAACGAGATGGCCCACGTTGCCCTCAACGCTATTGAGGAAGACGACCATACCGCCGTCCTTGTCCTGCGGGTCGGCGTAGAGGCCGTAGGTGACGATGTCCCACTCAGCGCCCTCGGGGGCCTGCAAATTCCAAGGTGACACATTGAACGTGCGGCGCGCGAAACTCTCGGCAAACGGCATGGAATAGGCATCGCCGAGGAAGAGCGTGTCGGAGGGCGTCACAGGACCACGGCCGCGATTATTGCGTGCACGCAGGCTGAACCATATCATGGTCTGCTTATCCGTGGGAACGGAGAAGGTGCTCTCGTGGGATTTCTCCGTAGTCGTGGTGCTCGCGCCCTCGGAGGTGGTCACCTCGTATTTGAGATTGTCGGGGTTGATATAACCGCCGTGGGTGCCCACTTCGGGAGCCTCCCACGTCACTTGTACACGGCCAGGAGCCACCTCCTTCAGGCGGATGTTGCGCGGTGAGCCTGGCGTGTCTTCGCCTACGTACACCTTGACGTCAGCCGCAAGGCCTTCGCCGTGCTCGTTGACGGCCACGAGGCTATACGTGTATTCGCCGGGCAGGGTCGGCTTGTCGGTGAGGGTGAGTTCTTGGCCAGGTTGCACCTCGTCGAAGGTGGCCACATTGGCATTGCCACGGAACACCTTCACCATGTCCATCGTCTGGAGCGGTGTGCCGTCGATGGCCTGCGTCGGAGCCTTGAAGGTGAGCGTTGCCTCCTTGACACCGCCAGCAGCAGCCACGGCTTGCAGGTCGGTGGGCGCAGCGGGCGCGTGGATAGAAGCCAGGGCCTTGACGGAGAGGTCGCTCACGCTGAGCAGGCTGCTGTTGTAGTATTCGCTCTCGGCGTGAATGCCCAGATAGGTGGGCTGGTCGGCCGTGCCTTGGGGGATGAAGCGAATGCTTTGTGCGTATTCGATGCCGCCGTCAATCTGCTGCTGCGCCTGAATCTGCTGCGTCATTGCGCTGGCTGTGGGCTGCTGGCCCGCATAGACGGAGAAGATTTCGGTGGCGTTGACATCACCGATGGCCTTGAAATCAAACTGGTAGAGCCATTCGGGATTGAGTTGGAGCGGCGGCGTGATGAGCCAATCGTCCGTATCGTTGCCCTTCTCGCTGTAGGCGATGCTGGCTGCGCCGTAGTCGTAGTACCAAGTATGGCCATCGTTGTTGGCGTCCAGCACGGTGAAGGTGGTCCAACTACTTTCCTCGCTGAAATTCTCCGTATAGGGCGGCACGACAGCCGAGCCCAGCACGATGGGCGCAGTCGTATAGGCTTCGCCCGTAGCCTCTGCATAGCGCGGGGTAATGGTATAGGTATAGGCGCCGTACTTGCTGACGGCCATGAGTTCGGTGCAGGTGGTGGCAGGGCCATCGTAAATCTGCACGTTGCCAGGGTTGCGCGTGACGAGGTACGCCATGGTCTTGCTGTCCACGTAGCCCCCGTGCTTGCCTTCGGCGGCAGTCCAGGAGAGTGTGACGCGACCATCGTCGCCCTTCGTTAGTTGGGCGTTGCGAACCACAGGCACGTCGTAGCCCATCCAGTATTCCTGAACGGCAACGGGGCAGCGGCCGTTCGCATTGCTGACATCCACCTTGACGTAGTGGGCGCCCTCGGTGAGCGTGGCGGGCACAGTGATGGTGCTGCCTGCCTCGCAGGAGCCCGTGGCCGCCTCCTTGCCGTCAATGCGCAGGCGATAGGCGAGCGTGCCGCTGAGAGCCGTGCCGCCAAAGGTGGTGCTGGGCGCAGTGAAGCGGATGTTGCCGCTGAGTGTGCCGTTGGGGAAATCTGCCGTCAGGTTGCTGATGCGTCCAGGGGCAGCAGCGGGCGTAAAGGGCGAGGTGGTGAAGAGGCCCGTGAACTCGTGGCGGCCCGTCATCTCGGAGAGTTGCTTGCACGAGCCATCGGCAGTATTGACCTCGTAGAGGAACACGGGATTGTCCGTGCCGTGGGGCGTAGCGGCCCAATAGAGTTTGCCGCTGGCATAGTCAAACGTGGCAGATTGTTCGTACTTGATGTTCTTGCCCGTTGAGCCGACTAGGGTGGTCTGTGCCGTGGCCTTGTCAATGCGATAGAGGTTGCCCGTATATTCGCCAATGCCGTAGAGTTCGCCCTGGGCGTTGCAGGCGAGGGCGAGCATTTGTTCGGGGAGCGTGCCGAGTTCGTCCACCTCTCCCGTAAACTCATTGAGAATACCGAGGAGGTAGGATTTCTCGCCAGAAACCGTACCGCGACCGAAGCAACCGTAAATGTTGTCGGTCGTGGGGTCGTAGGTCAGGTCGCTGGCAATACAGCCCGAGAAGTCGAGGTACTGTTCGCGCACCAGCCGCCAATCGTTGTTGACATCGTAGGTGCGGAGCGCAATGCTCAGGCCGTCGGCATACGTCTGGTGCTGCACCATGTGGTAGAGCCCATCCACGTAAACGCCACCGCCGTTGGCAAACAGGGACGGATTGATGCGGACAGCGCGCGGCTGACTGGCATTGCCGCCGTCAATGGCGTAGATACCATAGGGCGCGTTGTCCATATCCTGCCATCCCGTGGCGTAGATGACGCTGCCGTAAATCGTCGGCACGTCCTGTGCCACGGCCGTCGTGACACTGGCGGCGAGGGCAAGGGATAAGAAGAAAGGTTTCATGAAATATGGAATGATTTTCAAAGTAAAGTATGTTTCCTTGGGAGAAACAACTGAGGTTGGTATTTAGAACAGGAGTGCCGGTGGTTTGCTGCCATCGGCACTCCTTATTATATATAGGCGTTCGTACTATGAAACTAGCGCACCAGAATCGTGGCCACCTTGTCGCCAGTCTTGACAACGTAGTAACCGCTCTGGGTCTTGATTTGCAGACGCTCGGCACCAGGGCGAGCGAGCAGCAGACGGCCGTCCATGCTATAGACTTCTACGCGCTGACCTTCGGCACCCGAAACGAGGATGTAGCCCTCGGTGGCGGAGATGCGGGCCTTGCTATTGGTGAGACCCTTCACGCCAGTGCAGAGAATGCTGAGCGCATCGGAGTAGAGCGATTCGCCCTTGTCGTAAACGGCAGTCACACGATAGCTGTACGTATTGCCTTCCTCCACGTTTTCGTCCGTCCATACGCTTTCGGGAAGCGGTTCGCCGTTGACGCGCTGGCCATCGCGGTAAACGTTGTAACCCATCAGTGAGAGTTCTTCGGTCACGGCGCCAGCAGGAATATACGTGATGTCGTCAATCATCAAGGCAAACTTAGCCTCGCTCACGCAGCGGATGGCAAAATACTTGGCACCCTCGGGCAGGGCCACCTTGTATTCGTCCCAACCCTTCACGTTCGTCACCGTCTGCGTCTCACCAATTTGCGTCATGGCTTCAACGGTGGGCGTAGTGGTGGAGTAGAGCACCTGGAATTTCTCGGGTGTATATACACCCATGGCAGCCTTGGCATAGAACGAGATGGTCTGTGCCGCGCCATTGAGTTCGGGCGAGATGAGCCAGTCGTCGTTATTGATTTCTGTCTGACCTTCATCGGGCGAAGCGCACTTGAAGGCGACGAGCATTTGTTCGCCAGAGTGGGGGTCCCAAGAGCTGAAGGGGATGCCTGCCTCTGTGGTGTTGAACACCTGGAAGGCCATTGCCTCGCCAGCGTTGGGATATTCCAGCGGGCCAAATTCTTCGTTGAGCGTCATGCGGATGGTCTTTGCGCCATCGGCATCCACGGCTTTCCAGTCGCCATAGTTGGCAATGGCAAAGGCGGGATAGCTTTCGAAGCGCTCGGTCACGCTCTGTGCGGGCATATCGCTGAAGTTGGGTTCTTCCCAGAAGAGTTTGACTTTGCCGCCAGCGCATTCGCCGCTCAGTTGCATCACGCGCGGATACTGCGGCTGAATGATTTCCACGCTCACGCGGTTGGAGGTATTGTTGGCAGCATTCTGGTCTTTCTCAGAAACGATGCTGGCCTTATATACCGTCATTTCGGAATCGTCAATCGTCGGAACGTCCGTCAGCTTCACGGTGCGCGTGGCATCAATAGCGAGGTCAACGCCATCGAACGTTGCCACCTGCTTCTCGTTCTTGAAGAGCGAGATGCTATAGTCGGCGGCAGTCAGGGCCTTGTTGCCGAGGTTGCGCAGGCTCACGCTGAGTGTGCCCGTGTTGCCCACCTTGACCTTTTCGGGACCCGTGAGGCTACCAATCTGTACGTCGTAATCTACGGCATCGGTCAGCGAGAAGTTGTCGAAGGCTGTGATGTCGCCAACGGTTTCCACGGAGATACCCTGAACGCCGAAGCGGATGAACTGGCTGTTCTTCCAGTTGCTCAGGTCGTAGGTCAGACGGT
>CAMBWV010000045.1 GCA_945871755.1 uncultured Bacteroidales bacterium | reverse complement strand
CCCCTTGGTGTGTAATGCGTATGACTGAATGATTATCGTCCGAAACTGCGGCCGCTGCTGCGGTTGCTGTTGCTGCGGCTGGGCGAACTAACTGTGCTGCCTTTGGTGTTGCGGTCGCGGTTGAACGTCACGTTGTTATTGCGGCTGGGCATTGTGCCTACATTGCGGTCGCGGCTGGGCTTGGTGGTTGTTGTGCTACGGTCGCGGCTGGGCATTGTGCCTACGTTGCGGTCGCGGCTGCTGCCACGGTCGTTGCGATCCACGCGTCCGCCTTTGTTGTCGGTGTTGCCTCTATCTACACGTCCGCCTTTGTTGTCGGTGTTGCCACGGTCCACGCGTCCGCCTTTGTTGTTGTGGTTGCCGTCGTATCGTCCGTTGTGGGGGCGAGTGGGCTCATTGTGTGTGCCAGGACGACCGCCAGGACGGTTGTTGTCGTATCTGTCGCGCATGCCAGGGCCGCGGTCGGCACGCCACCCTTTGTAGGGCGATATGTCGTTGTGGCCACGACGCTTCCAGTTGCAGCCGTGGTAGCTGACGTACACGCGGGGCCGCTCATAATAGTAATAGCCATAGCGGTAGTGGTCACAGATGGGGTAGTGCCAAGCGGAGCGCACCCAGCGTATCGGGCGGTAGAAGTAGTCGAGCGTGACGTAGAGCCTGTATTGCCAATCCCAAAGGATGAAGCGGAGGTCGGTGTCGCGATAGTTCCAGTAGTGGCCATAGCAATCGGACTCGTAGGCGATGGACATGAAATAGTCGAGGTTGACTTGATAGACGCGGTCGTACTGGTCGGGCGTGAGGTTGAGCTCGTAGGCCATCTTGTCAGTGAGGAACCATGCACGGTCGCGTGCTTCGCTATAACTGAGTGCCTTGGCCGAGAGTGTGCCTGCCAGGACAATCAGAAGGGTGAGTAGATACCGTTTCATCGTTATTGCAATTTTCGGTTAGTATTCGGGTGTTGTTTATCTCGCGAGAAAGCTTGTGTGTAAGCTTTACAGAGGCAAAGGTCGCGTTTTTGAAATATTGCACCTAATAAATACAACGGAAAGCTATGTGAAGAACATATTTTAAGACTAGGCTGCCGTTATACTTGCGAAAAACGTAAGTAACTCCTGCGACGGTAGCCTGAGATATTCTCGACTGGCAATGCCTACTTCTCGCGGAAGAGCAGGGCGAAGAGCACGGCTACGACCAGAGCAAAGCCTGCGAAGATATACCAAGCGCTGGTCCAATCGCCAATGAGGTAACTGCTCGTTGTGCCGTTCACCGTCACATCGGTCCATTTGCAGAAATGGTCAACGATGGCGCCCGCAGAGAGCGTACCAATGGTAGCACCGAGGCCATTTGTCATCAGCATGAAGAGGCCCTGGCCCGAAGCGCGCAGTTCGGGAGCCACCTCGTTGTCCACAAACAGACCGCCCGAAACGTTGAAGAAATCGAAAGCCACTCCATAGACGATGCAGGAGAGGATGAAGAGGGTGACGCCAGGGAAGGCGGGGTCGCCCATGCCGAAGAAACCGAAGCGCAGTACCCAGGCCACCATGGCAATGAGCATCACCTTCTTGATGCCGAAGCGGCGCAGGAAGAAGGGGATGAGCAGAATGCACAGGGCCTCGGCAATCTGCGAGAGCGAAACGAGGAGCGTGGCATTGTTGGCCGCAAAGCTGTCGGCGTATTCAGGCTGCGCAATGAAATGGGTGATGAAGGGGCCAGCATAGCCGTTGGTCACCTGCAAAGACATGCCCAGCAGCATGGAGAAGATGAAGAAAAGGGCCATGCGCTTCTCGCGGAAGAGGCGGAAGGCGTCCAGTCCCAGCATCTGCGAGAACGAACGGCGCGTTTCGCACTTGACAAGCGGGCAGGCGGGGAGTGTGAAGCAATAGAGGAATAGCAGGATGCCCAGCACGCCGCTGACGCCAAATTGCATGTAGGTGTATTGGAACTTGCCAGCCTCGCGAGCCAGGGTGAAACCGAAGGAACCGTCCGTCAGGCAAGCGCAATTCACAAACCACATCGTGGCGATGAAGCCCACTGTGCCAAATACGCGGATGGGCGGGAAGTGCGTGACGGTGTCTAGCCCGTGATTCTTGAGAATGGTGAAAGCCGCCGTGTTGGAGAGAGCCAGCGTGGGCATATAGAAAGCAACGCTCACCGTGTAGATGGCGATGAACAAGGCCGGGTTGGGGGTGGGGGAGGTGCTGCCGAGGTAGGCAAGGCCCAGCATCATGCTACCCGCGAGCAGGTGGCAAATGCCGAGGAGCTTCTGTGGCTGGATAAATTTGTCGGCAATGATACCCATGAGCGTAGGCATAAAGATGGAGACGATACCTTGGATGGCATAGAACCAGGCAATCTTAGTGCCCATGCCAGCAGGACCCAGGTAGTTGCCCATGGAAGTCAGATAGGCGCCCCAAACTGCAAATTGCAGGAAATTCATGATGATGAGGCGCGTCTTGAGTGAGGTGTTGTTCATAGTGTGTATGTCTTATGGATTGATGATACGGTTGGTTGGGAATATGGTTGATGATTGGTCGGTCTGCGGAAGCTTGGCTGTCTATCGCAGGGCGCGGAGGAACTTCTTGCGGCTCACCTTCTGCTCAAATGCGGCGGTGACCGTTCCGTCGCGGATGACGTAGATGCGCGGAATGCCAACGCGTGCGAAGCGAGAGAAGATGGAGCGGTCAGCATCGATGGTGTAGGGGAGGGTGAGGCCGTTTTCTTGCCAGAAGCGCGAGGCCGCCTCGGGGTCTTGCGCCCTTCCGATGGCCACAAAACGGTATCGCTTGCCGTGCGTTTGCATCAGTTCTTGAATGAGCGGCAATTCCTTGCGGCAGTCGCTACAAGTAGTATTGAAGAAGACTAGCACGATATGCCCTTCGCGCCAAAAACATTCCGACAGAACTTCGCCGCTCTGGAGAGTGACCGAAAAGGCAGGAACGCTGTCCCCCACCAGAACGATGTTGCCTTTGTCGCGCGCAAGAAGGCTTTCACCGTTGGCCCACAAAGGAGCCGCCAGCAGAAAAGCAAGCACAGCCATCCAGCATCGCAGGGGTGGGGGAAGTTGAAGAAGCATGGGCTTCATGGCGAAACGATATACCATATATATATAATATATAACTGGAGTTTTAGAAAGCCCCGCAAAGGTACGATAAATTTTCAAAGTAGCACCCCGAGTTGGCAATTCTGATTCAAAACAGGTATGAAAACGACTTGCAACCCCTAGAAAGGGAGAAAAACTTTGGGGATTTGCCTGTTTGTTTCATTGGAAATTTATATCTTTGCAGCCGCTATGCAGAGTGCAGGTAAGATTCTAATAGATTTAAGGCAAGCCGCGCAGCAAGGCCAAGTGCTCCAGCAGGAGCTGGCTGATGATTTCTTCGCAGCCCTGGAGCAGGATGAAATCATCGGTGGTCGTGTGTGCGTTTCCCTGTGTGTCAAGGAAAACGCATCGGAATGCTTCCTGCTCCGCTTTCATATTCAGGGCGAGGTGGTTGTCGGTTGCGACCGCTGTCTGGCTCCCCTGTCGCTCCCCGTAGATACGGAGACGGTGGTTAGGGTCTGCGCAGACGATAGTTTCGTGCAGTCCGACGAAGATGTGAAGGCTCTCAGCGGAAATGGTTATGCCTATGATATAGCCTGGGACATCTACGAGAATACCTTGCTGGCTCTCCCCCTGCAACGCACCCATCCCATTGCCGAATGCGACGCTGACATACTGATGCGAATCGCTGGTGCTGATGATGGTGAGGCGTCAGAAGCATCATCCAACTAGTAATTACTAACAACTAAAAGATAACGTAAAAATGGCACATCCTAAAAGAAGACAATCTAAGACCAGAACTCTCAAGCGTAGAACTCACGATAAGGCAGTAGCTCCTACGCTGGCGGTATGCCCCAACTGCGGTGGATGGCACATCTACCACACCGTATGTCCTACTTGCGGTTACTATCGCGGCAAGTTGGCTATCGTCAAGGACGAGGTGGCTGAGTAATTTGTCAGACAATTACAAAGGGAGAGCAGTCGCGAAACGTGCGGCCGTTCTCCCCTTTTTGGTCTATAGGTGGGCCACCTTTGCCGACCTTTTTTGAAACAATTCTAGATCAAGATAACTCCCCAAACATTATGGAAAAGATAAATGCTGTAATCACTGGTGTGGGTGGTTACGTCCCAGAATATGTATTGAATAATGACGAACTCTCGCGCATGGTTGATACCAACGACGAGTGGATTATGACCCGTATCGGTATCAAGGAGCGCCATATCCTCAACGAGGAAGGTCTCGGTACTAGCTATATGGCTCGTAAGGCCGTGAAGGAATTGCTAACTAAGACGGGTACGGACCCGCAGGAAGTAGATTGTCTCATTCTGGCCACGACTACAGCCGATTATCACTTCCCCTCCACGTCTAGTATCGTTATCGGCCGTCTGGGTATGAAGAATGCCTACTGCGTGGATATGCAGGCAGCTTGCTGCGGCTTCCTCTTTGCCATGGATATGGCTGCTGGCCTTGTGCAGAGCGGTCGTTACAAGAAGGTGGTGGTCTGCGGTGCCGACAAGATGTCTAGCATTGTTGACTATACCGACCGCGCCACCTGTCCCATCTTCGGCGATGGTGCTGGTGCCGTTCTCGTAGAACCTACTACCGAGGACCTGGGCTGGAAGGATTCGTATCTCCGTGCTGACGGTCTCGGCCTGCCCTTCCTCTGCCAGAAGGCTGGCGGTTCTGTATGTCCGCCTTCCTACTTCACCATCGACCACCGCATGCACTATATCCATCAAGAGGGCCGCACCGTGTTCAAGTTTGCCGTGACCAACATGAGCGATGCTTGTGCACTCGTGGCTGAGCGCAACGGGCTGAACAAGGACAATATCACGTGGGTACTGCCCCACCAGGCCAACGTGCGTATCATTGAGGCTGTGGCCAACCGCCTCGAACTGCCCATGGAACAGGTGATGCTCAATATCCAGCGCTATGGTAATACCTCTGCTGGTACTTTGCCCCTTGCTCTTTGGGATTACGAGAAGCAACTCAAGAAGGGCGACAACCTCATCCTCACCGCCTTTGGTGCAGGTTTCACTTGGGGCGCAGCCTACCTGAAGTGGGGCTACGATGGTAAGGAATATTCCAAGAAATAGTCGCAAACCATCACTAGCTTAAAATAATCCTGCCGATGCAGAACCATAAATCAGGATTCGTCAATATTGTGGGCAATCCCAACGTGGGAAAGTCCACACTCATGAACCTCTTGGTGGGCGACCGCATTTCCATAGCTACCTTCAAGGCGCAGACTACGCGTCACCGTATCATGGGAATCGTCAATACCGACGACGCGCAAATCGTGTTTAGCGACACGCCAGGCGTGCTCAAACCCAACTACAAGCTCCAAGAGTCCATGCTCGCCTTCTCCGAGTCGGCACTGGAGGATGCCGATGTGCTCCTCTACGTGACCGACGTCGTGGAGAAGGTGGACAAGAACGCCGATTTCCTTCAGAAAGTCCTGAAGCTGAAAGCCCCCATCCTTGTGGTCATCAACAAAATTGACCTCTCGGACCAGGCTTCCCTTGAGGCGCAGGTGGCAGCGTGGCACGAACTCCTGCCGCAGGCCGAAATCTTCCCCATCTCGGCCAAGGCGCGCTTCAATGTAGATAATCTGCTTGCTCGCATCAAGCAACTCCTGCCCGACTCGCCGCCCTATTTCGCCAAAGACCAATGGACGGACAAGCCCGCCCGCTTCTTCGTCACCGAAATCATTCGCGAGAAGATACTCCTTTATTATGACAAGGAGATACCCTATTCCGTGGAGGTGGTTGTGGAGCAATTCAAGGAATCCGACAAGAATATCCTGATCAACGCCACTATCTACGTGGAGCGCGACAGCCAGAAGGGTATCATCATCGGCCATCAGGGCGTTGCGCTCAAGAAGGTCGGTGCCGAAGCCCGCAAAGCCTTGGAGAAATTCTTCGGCAAGCACATCCGCCTCGAACTCTTTGTGAAGGTAGATCGCGATTGGCGCAACTCCAGCCGCCGACTTGAGGCGTATGGTTACGAACAATAGGGAGTGAGCAACCGCTTTCTTCAAGCGGCATTCTGAAGTGAGAACCCAGTCTGTTTTATGGGGGGGCTTCACCATTAGTATCTGATAAAAATAGTAGAACGTATGAGCAAACTCGTTGCCATAGTGGGCCGCCCCAATGTGGGTAAGTCCACACTCTTCAATCGCCTCACCGGTACTCGCCATGCCATCGTTAGCGATGTGGCAGGTACTACTCGCGACCGCCAATATGGCAAGTGCGAGTGGGTGGGCCATGAATTTTCGGTCGTTGATACAGGCGGCTGGGTGGTCAACTCCGATGATATTTTCGAGGAGGAAATTCGTAAGCAAGTGACCCTCGCCACCGAAGAGAGCGACCTCATCCTTTTCCTCGTAGATGTCAAGAACGGCGTGACTGACCTCGATATGCAGGTGGCCTCCATTTTGCGCCGCACGAAAATGCCCATCATCCTTTGTGCCAACAAGACGGACGACAACAACGACCGCTATGGAGCCCCCGAATTTTACAGTCTCGGACTGGGCGACCCCGTCTGTGTCAGCGCAGCCACGGGTAGCGGTTCGGGCGACCTGCTCGACCTGATTGTCGAAAAACTCGGCCCCGAAAAGCCCATCAGCGAAGAGGAAGAACGCATCCCGCGTTTCTCCGTGGTGGGCCGTCCCAATGTGGGCAAGAGCAGCATCATCAACGCCTTCATCGGTGAGGACCGCCATATCGTTACCGATATTGCTGGCACCACCCGCGACAGCATCCTGACGCGCTACGACAAGTTTGGCTTCGACTTCTTCCTCGTTGATACTGCCGGCATCCGCCGCAAGAACAAGGTCAGCGAAGACCTGGAGTTCTACTCCGTCATGCGCTCCATCCGTGCCATCGAAAATTCCGATGTCTGCATCCTTATGATAGATGCCACACGCGGCATTGAAGGTCAGGACCTCAATATCTTCCAGATTATTCAGCGCAACAACAAAAGCCTGGTCGTTGTCGTCAACAAGTGGGACTTGGTCGAAGACAAGTCGCAGGCTGCCATTGACCATTTCCGCAATGCCATCTACGAGCGTCTTGCCCCCTTCACCGATTTCCCCATCATCTTCGCTTCGGCCGTGACCAAGCAGCGTATCTTCAAGGTGCTCGAGACAGCCAAGGAGGTTTACCTCAACCG
>CAMBWV010000044.1 GCA_945871755.1 uncultured Bacteroidales bacterium | reverse complement strand
TCCGCTACCGCATGCCCTTGGACCATGTCATTCGCCTGGTGGATAGCCTTCAGTTGGAGAGCGAGAACATCAACACGTGGAAGGTCGGTGTGGCTCGCGCGCTGAAGAAGTACATCACGGATGGTACAGAGGCTCACGGTCTGAAATGTCCGAACTGTGGCCAAGAGGCTTTGGTCTATCAGGAAGGCTGTCTGATTTGCAAGAACTGTGGTGCTAGCCGTTGTGGATAGTCATTCCATATTTAATAAGTAATACGAAAGGAGTGAGGTGTATGCTTGTGCGGTTGATATTGTTCCGCGGTGGCACCTCACTCCTTATTATATAAAGGTTTCCCGTCTCACTTTTTGATTTCCGAAAATCGTGTCCTCATTTCAAACCCTTCAGACCAGTATTCAGTTGCAAGGTCTCCGCTTCTATGCTTTCCACGGGCTACTTCCCCAGGAGCGCACCGTAGGCGGCCACTACCGTATGGATGTAGAACTCACCCTGACGCCGCCCCTTCGTGCGCTGACGAAAGATGTCATTGATGATACGGTCAACTATGCCGAGGTTTATGCGCTGATTCGTCGGAAGATGGAGGAGCCTGTCAACTTGTTGGAGCACTTAGCGTACCGCATCACCGAGGATTTGTATGCGCAGTTTCCACCGATTCAGGCTATTGCCTTGCGCATTACCAAGGTTACACCACCCATCAGCGGAGCCGACTGCGATGGAGCTTCCTTCTGTCTGAACACGGCTCGACAATAACTCGGCAGTATATCTTGAACCCCTAAAAACTTTCTCCCATACTATGACGCCACAAGAAAGAATCTTAGCATTACGGCAAACCCTGCATCACCATAATCATCTGTATTATGTGGAGAATCGTCCCGAAATCTCCGACTACGATTTTGACCAGTTGATGCGCGAACTCATGGACCTCGAGGCCCAGCATCCCGAGATGGCCGACCCCAATTCGCCTTCGGTGCGCGTGGGCAGCGACCTGCAAAATGCCTTCGAGCAGATTCCGCACAAATATCCCATGCTCTCTCTGGGCAACACCTACAACCGCGGTGAGGTGGGCGACTTCTATCGTCGAGTGAGCGAAGGATTGGGCGGCGCGCCCTTTGATATTTGTTGCGAACTCAAGTTTGATGGCCTCAGCATCTCGCTCACCTACGAGCACGGCAAACTCGTACGCGGCGTAACCCGTGGTGATGGTGTAAGTGGCGATGATGTGACGGCCAACATCCGCACGATTCGTTCCATTCCCTTGCAGTTGCCCGCCGAGGCCAACTATCCCGAGGAGTTTGAGATACGTGGCGAGGTGCTGATGCCGTGGGAGAGTTTTGAGGCCCTGAACGCTGAGCGCGAACGCCAAGAGGAACCGCTATTTGCCAACCCACGCAATGCCGCTTCGGGCACGCTCAAGAACAAGAGTTCGCAAGTCGTAGCCCATCGTCGCCTCGACGCATACCTATATTATATTCCAGGGCGCACACTTCCCACCGACAGCCATTTTGAGAATCTGCAAGTGGCCCGCAGTTGGGGCTTCAAGGTCAGCAATGCCATGCGTCTGGCCCACAGTCTGGAAGAGGTGTATGCCTTCATTGATTATTGGGACGAGGAGCGCAAGAACCTGCCCGTGGCCACCGACGGCATTGTGCTGAAGGTGGACAACGTTCATCAGCAGGAAATCCTCGGCATGACGGCTAAGAGTCCCCGCTGGGCGATTGCCTATAAATTTCAGGCCGAGCGTGCTTGCACACGACTGGAGGAAGTAACCTTCCAAGTGGGACGCACAGGAGCCGTCACGCCTGTGGCAAATATGCAGCCCGTACAACTTTCGGGCACAGTGGTGCGCCGAGCCTCGCTCCACAATGCCGATATCATGCACCAACTTGATTTGCACTTGGGCGACTGGGTCTATGTGGAGAAAGCGGGCGAGATTATCCCGCAGATTGTTGGCGTGGCTGCTGAACGTAGAGACGCTACCACAGGACCGCGCGTGCAATTCATCCAAACCTGTCCCGAATGTGGTGCCGCCCTCGTGCGCTACGAAGGCGAGGCTGCCTACTATTGTCCCAACGCAAGTGCCTGTCCACCGCAACTGAAGGGTAGGGTAGAGCACTTCATCAGTCGCGAGGCCATGAACATCGAAAGTATCGGCCCCGAAACCGTGGACGATTTCTACGAGCGCGGCCTCCTTCCCCACCACGACGCGGCAGACCTGTACGACCTGACCTTTGCACAACTCCTGTCGATAGATGGTTGCCGCGAACGCATGGCGCAAAAAGTGCTCGACGGCATTCAGCGCAGCAAAGAGGTGTCATTCGACAAAGTGCTTTATGCTCTCGGCATCCGTTTTGTGGGGAAGGTTGTGGCGAAAACACTAGCCCGCCATTTCCGAAGCATGTCCGCCTTGCGCGAAGCCACGTACGACCAGTTGGTATGCGTGGAAGGTATCGGGCAAATCATAGCGGAAAACGTGGTGGCCTACTTCCAAGATGAGCGTAATCAAGACTTCATTGCCCGACTCACCGCTGCGGGTGTACAAATGGAGTTGCCCGAGGAGCAAAAGCTTTCGGATACACTCTCGGGCAAAAGCATCGTCATCAGCGGCACCTTCACCCATCATTCTCGCGAGGAATACAAAGCGCTCATCGAGCAACACGGCGGCAAAAACGTCAGCAGCATTTCCAAAAAGACCTCCTTCATTCTAGCAGGCGATAATATGGGCCCCTCCAAACTAGAAAAGGCGCAGAAACTTGGCATTCCGCTTATGAGTGAGGACGATTTCTTGGCGATGTTGTAAGAAAGATACTGCGCAAGCTGCAAGACATCTGCCAAACATCTGTCAAACATCGTTGCTATATAATAAATGGGGGCCGTTTGGCTCCCATTTTTTTTATTATTGGCACAATTATTCCTGTTCTCCATTTTCTAATTATAAAATATCCCCAGCACCTCATCCATGCAAATGTCATGGGGCTCAGTGGGTATCTCCTTGACGATTTGGAAGGGGAAGGCGATGCCTAATTTGTACGCGGCTACAATTTGTGGGTTGGCTGCGAAGAACTGGTCGTAGTAGCCTTTGCCTCTTCCTAGGCGATGGCCTGCGGCATCGAAGGCTACACCTGGTACTAGTACGAGGTCTATGGAGAGAGAGGGTCGGGGAAGGTCGGGGCCTTGCGGTTCCAGAATATGGAAGGCTCCTTCGCTCAGCGATGCCTGCCCTTCGTATTGGCGGATGACCATTTGGTCGCCCTGAACTACGGGCAACAAAAGACGCTTCTCCTGATAGTAGTGCTCGAGCAGGGGACGAAGGTCGGGCTCATCGGGTAGGGGATAGAAGGCCAAAACGGTTTGGGCAGCCTTCCAGCGGGGATGCTGTTCTATATTTTGGCAGATTAGTTGAGAAAAAGTCAAGCGCCCAGCAGGAGTGAGTTCCTGCTTGAGGCGCTTGATTTCTTTACGTAGTGCGGCTTTCATAGCCAGAGTAAATGTTTATTTAGGGGAATGCCTTTTGTTATTTCACTAGCAGTTTTGTAACCATCTGCTGTCCGTGCTGCTTGTCGGCCACTTTCACAATGTAAGTGCCAGGAAGCAGGCGGCTGTCGGCAGCGTGACGAACGCCGCGCAGGTCGTAAATATGCACGTCGGCATGCGGGTTGTTGACAACAATCTTGCCGTCATTTCCCACGATGGGACGCAGGCTCGGCTGGCTGTCGGCGGAGGAGATTCCCAGTATTTCGGAGATGGGCAGGCGGTTTGAATTGAGCACCTGGTTCTGGCGCATATTCGTTTGGTTGAGCATATGAACGAAGGCTACAATCTGGCAGTTCTTGAGTTTCCAATTCTTGTTTGCTAGCGGCAGGGTGGCAAAGTCAACGCTGTAGGTGTTGTTCTCGCCAAGCACCAGCTGGTCGCCCGTGAGGTTGGTGCAGAAGTTGTGGCGGATTACACCATTGTGGCGGAAACGATCCTTGAGGTCGCTGGGCGCGCCTTCGTCGTCCATACCAAACTGCGGATATTCGTCGGTGGTCAGACCGTCTTCTATGAAATATACGGAGAGGTAGAGAGGCACACCCGAGACTGCCATCTCTGTGTTGATGCGTCCTTCCACATGGGGCGTGATACCTTCATCGCTCTTGACGGCTGAGATGTTGACGCTGGCCATGGCGGGACGCATGGCAGCCTGAGCGAGTGCGCTGGCATAAGGCTCTACCTCTGCCACCTTGGCCGAGATGACGGGCACTTCCTGACCTACGGGTACGATACGGTCAAACATGACGGCTGGATTGTACGTGCCATACTCACCGAAGAGGAAGGTGAGTGCTTCGTCAACGGGTTGGGTGAGGGCGTCCTTCTGGAAACCGGCATGGTGGGCCACATAGACGAGGTCGGATATGGTGTGCTGCTCCATGGCAATGTCGAGGAAATAGAACATAAACGGACAGTTCGAACACGTCTGGCCCGTAAATTCTTCTATGAGAGGCACACGCGTAAAGGCATCGTAGGTGACGTAATGCCAAGTTACACCCGGATGAACGAGCTGTGCGTCTTCACCATTGACCTTCGTCACCATCAGTTCCAGCCACTGGTTTGTACCCACTTCGCTACCCGTGCGAACGGGCAAGGGCACGATACGTCCTTCATAGGCACCGAGCGGCGTGTCGAAGGTGACGGTTTGCTGAGCAGCCTCTTCGTCACCCTGACCGCGCATACTGAGCACGACCTCGCTGACGGGATTGGCCGAACAGTTGTGGAAAGAAACCTCGCCAGCGAAATCCTTGGCGGGTTCTACCACAAGGGGAGCATTGGCCGTTTGCGCGAAGACACTTCGCTCCAACAGGGGAGCGGCATCGTCGGCAAGGATGGCATAAATCATCAATGTACCGCGGTCGGTATAGGAGCGCCAACCTTCCTTCTTGAGGTTGAACCAGCAACCGCCATCCACAGAGATTGGCGAATAGGCACCGATAGGGTGGTCGTCAGCAAGGGTTTCATACACTTGTAATCCCACATAAATGGGGTCGTCTCCGATGGTAACGGGCGTATCGAAGAGCACGTTGTTCCAGCCTTCGGTAAAGTCGCAAATCTTCTGCGTAGGAGTATTGGCAGGTTCTCCAATGGTATGAAAGATGAGCGAGCGCTTCTGGCGCGACTGGGCGTAGGCATGGTTCAGATAGCAGCGCACGCCGATAATCTGCTTTCCGCGCAAACGTTCAACGGCAGGGTCGCTGGTTGGGTCTAAACAGATGGCACCGGCCACATATCCGTTTTCGCCCACTCCTTGCCAAACGCGATGGATGGTGTCGAAAACTTCAGGGGCAAAGCCATAACGAGGTGCAGAATCCATGTTGGTTTGAGCTTGAGCCGTGAAGAGCGCGCCAAACCATAAAATCAACAGGGCTATGATGGAGGATGGTTTCTTCATATATATAATATAGATATGGTTGAAGAGAAGGGCAAGCAGAGGGCTTGCCCTTCGTGGGTTGAATCTTTTATTTTACCATGCGCTTAATCACGCGGTCACCTGCCTTCAGCAGATAAACGCCGGGCGTCAGGCTATGATTGCTCACGCGCTTGCCATCAACCGTGAAGACGCTGGCTTGTTCTCCGTTGAAATAGAAACTGCCATTGCGGAAAGCCACTGCGTTGTCGTCGGAAACGGCGTGGATGCCAACGGGCAGGGGTACTTCAGCCACCTGACTATTGATAATCTGACGCTCAAGGTGTCCGTTTTCCTCGCCGCGGTTGATAAAGGCAGTGATGCTGAGATTCTTTGGGTCGTAGTCGTCATAGCGCTTGGTGAGATAGGTCATGGTGAAGGTGCCGTCCTCGGCCGTTGTAATCTGTTCGCCCCAGAGCGGTGTCAGGATTTCGCGGATTACGTTGTAGTGCGTATAATTGCCGGCAGGCTTCTCGCCCTCCTTGTCTTCCCAGAACTTCTGGCTGTTGGTTTCCACCTGACTCTCCATCAGATAGACCGTAAGGAAGAGGGGCTCACCCTCAGGCATGATGCCAGGCTCGATGGTTCCGCTCACGTTCACGCGAACACTATCGCTCTCGCCCACGTTCTCCACTTCAACGTCCAGATTGGCAAAGGTAGGACGGCTCAACAGGGAACGATACGTACCCTGGGCATTGCCAGGATAAGGAATACCATAGAGGAAGGGCGTATCGTCGAGCATCGGAAGGTTAATTAGATAGTCCGTGCGGTCAATTGTCATTTGCGGCATCAGAATCTTGGTAGAATCATTGTTGGCCAGGCTCAGCATCATCAGTATGGCATCGTCGTCGCCCGTCATAAACTGGTCGTCGGTGTGTTGGCAAACGAGGGAGTAGTCCTCAACGAAATCAGCAAAGTCGGCCATGAAATAGTCATCGAAATAGGTGGGCACCATATAGCTGTTTTCGGAAACGTAAAATTCTACCACGGGGCGCTTCTGGTATTTCTGAGCCACCTCCTGTGGCACGGCGATAAAGGTGACCTCCTTCTCAAAGGGATTGGCCAAATCTACGCCGTTCACCTGTGTCAGGCTCACCTTTCCCTTACCCGAACCCGGGAAAGTGATGGGCAGGCTGACCTTCTTTTCCACGTTGGCAGCTACGGAAGCACTGAGCTTCACTGTTTTGCTCACGCGCTCTTCGCCCAGAATGGAAGTAACCTCCACACTGGTAATTGCATTCGACCCCGTATTCTTAATGGTGAAGATGCCCGTGCCTGCTTCGCCCTGAATGGCGATGTTCTCGTAGCGCACATTGGTCACCTTGCCCATATTGTTGAAGCGACCATCCGTATCGGCAATATTCATAACGATAGCCATCTGGCCCAGTTCGTTGTAGTCGCCCCAGATTTCCTGGCCGTTTTCGTCGGTCTGACCGTCGAAGAGGAAGCAGCTGTTGGGCGTGCTTCGCGGGAAGAGCAGGGGCAGACAGCATTCGTTGGCCACCAGCTCGGTGTAGTAGCCCACAATCAGTTCATCGACATCAGGGATAATGAAGGTGGAGTCCAGGCGAACAACGTTCCAGCCAAACTTCACCGTCCCCTTACCCGTGGCTATGTTGGGTCCATTGAACGAAGTGCGGATGAAGCATTCAAACTCACCATTCTTGGCACGGGTGTCCCATCCCACGCGGAGGGCTTTCACCTCGCCGCCGATATAGGGTTCGATCATATCGCGGGTAAGTTTGACCGCTGCACCTACGCGGTGGTCTTCGCCATAGGAGAGACCATCGCCTTGATAAATCTGTTCGTTGTATCGGCA
>CAMBWV010000043.1 GCA_945871755.1 uncultured Bacteroidales bacterium | reverse complement strand
GCGGAGATGCCTGTGAAGACTAGGATGTCGTTGAGCACGTCGGGGTTGGCGGCTACGTTGGGATTGGGCAGGAATTGCCAAGCGCAACCTGCGTCGTCGCTCGTCCAGATGCTCAGGGGCGAGGTGGAGAGTTGCGGAGCGAGGCAGAAGTAGTCGAGTTCTTCGCCCGTCTTCGTGAGGGTGAAGGTGGCGGCTGAGATTTCGCTGACGGTCATACCCACGGGCTCGGTGCTGAAGCGGCAGGGGCTCGTGGCATCTACGTAGCCCGGTGTGGTGAGGTACTGCTGTGCCTCCATATTATAGATGTAGTAGAGGCCGCCTACTTCCATCACCATCCATGCGCCTGCGGCGTCGGTGCGGGCGATAGGTTCGCTGTAGGAACTATTGGCCACGTTGTTGCTCTCTACGCCTGCGGCCCAGATGTAGCCCTGGCTGCCTGTGTGCTCGGAGCTATAGATGGCGTAACCCTTGAAGTTGGGGTTGTAGAGGGCATAGGTGGTCTCTGCGTTCAGTTCGCTGAGGCTGGCAACGGCTTCACCGTAGGGGTCGGTGGGCACGAGCGAGGGGTCAATCAGCATGAGCACATCTACGGAGGCTTCTACGTTGGGATTCTCGCAAATCTGCCAAGCCGAACCGCTGTCGCTGCTTGTCCAAGTGCCGATGGGGTAGGAGAGCTGGGGCGAGGCGCACATGAAGCCTTGCGAGTTGGTCGTGCCGTTGAAGGCAAAGCGGCCGCTGCCAAGGTCGGTAATGCTCAGACCCTGTACGTTCTGCGTGAAGGTGCAGGCTGCGGAGTAGTTCTTCTTGGGGTTGGGCGTCTGGAGGAAGCCCTTGGCACCCATATTATATACGTAGTACTTGCCATTGAAGGGAACAATCATCCACGAACTGTTGGCCGAGCAGGTGTCGAGGGGCTCGCTGTAACTTGCATCGCTGACGCGGTGGCTGTTGTCGCCGCCAATCATGTTGGCAGCCCAGATGTTGGTGGCCGACTTGTCGGGACGGCTCACAGCGTAGGCCGTGAAGGTGGGATTGTAAAGCACGTAGGTCTTGCCGTTCTCCAGTTCGGCGAGCGACTGGATGGGCTGGCCGAGCGCCTTGGTCGTATCGGCGGGCACTTCGGGGTCTGGGTCTGGGTCGGGATTGGGATTAGGATCGGGATCGGGATTAGGATCGGGATCGGGATTAGGATCGGGGTCAGGGTCGGGATTGGGGTCAACGGGCGTATTGCTGAAGAAGAGGGTATATACCGTCTTGCTGTCGTGGTTGACGCTGTAGTCGTTGCCCTTGACCGTGATGTTGAGCGTGCCGAAGTTTTCTTCGTAGCTCAGTTCTACGCTTGCGCCTGCGCCCTTCACGGTGTAGGAGAGCTTCGTGGGGTCGTACGACTGGGGCAGGAGGCTCACACCGCTGGCGCTTTCGGCGGCAGCGAGGTCGATGGCCTGGCCGTCGTAGGTGAGGCTGCTCAGCGCGTGGTAGTAGATGAAATAGACTTCATCAATATCCAGATAGTCGTTTGCGCTACCGCCAGGCGTGGGGTTAGTAGTGAAGGAGGCGAGGAGGTATTGCACGTCGGTCTGTACCTTGTCGTAGGTGAACTCTCCCGTATATTGCACCCACTCGGGGGAGGCAGGGATGAGCACACTGGCCTTACCGATGCGGTTGCCTGCCTGCTCAGACAGTTCGGGGTCACGGTAGTCCACATCGCCATCGTGCAGGATGAACTGGCCGCGGCCGTTGGGGCTGCCACCGCTCTTGAAGCGTGCCCAGAAAGTCACAGCGTCGGGACGACCGGCAAAGCGGAGGCTGTGGCTGGCGTCGTCGCGCTTGGTGTAGTTGTAGTTGGCGGCATCAGCGGGTATCGCACTGCCCATGTTAATCATACCTGTGGTCAAGTTGCCGTTGGCCTTTGCGCCCCAGATGCTCTTGGAGAAAATCTGCACGGCGTGGCTAGTGCCGTTGGCGCCGGGCGTGACGTGCTGGGGCTTGGGCGAACTGCCTTTGCCGAGATTGACCACAGCGCCCGTGGCCGAGTTGAAGGAGTTCCAGCCGTTGCCGGGCTCGTTGCCACTGGTGGTGTACTGCTCAAACCCAGGGTCGGCAAACTGGTAGATGCCTTGTGCGCTGGCAAACTGCATGAGGCAGGCGGCCAGGGCGAGGAATAGCGTCTTTTTCATCGTTTTATAGTTTGTTGTTGGTTTGCGATTATTGTCGAGGGCTACTAATAGGGAGAAAAGATACTTCGTAGCAGTCGGACTTTTGAGCGAAAGTAATGTATGATTCCTAAAAGTAGTTTAGGTAGGTCCTATTTATTTATCAATAGAACCTACCTGTATTATATATGCAGTCTTAGGTTCAGGCGGAACTTTTACTTGACGTAAATCTTCTTGCCGTCCTGTACGTAGATGCCACGGCTGAGGCCCTCGAGGCTGTTGCCAGCGTAGCGGCCATCAATGGAATAGATGCGGCCAGTCTTCTTGGCGATGCTCACGTGCTGCAGACCGACCCACTTGCTGCTGTTGAAGCGAACGTAGATAGGCGTCTGGTCTTCGCCCAAGAACCATACGATGTCCAGATTGACGAAGAGCACATGGTTTTCCACGTAGCTCGTAGCAGGGACAACCTTCACGGAGCAGTCGATGGCCGTTTCGCCTTCGCCGAGGAGCATACGCAGGGGCTCCATGTCGCCAAAGGTTACCTTCGTGCCGTTCATGCTGACGGGCATGTTGGGGATAACGATGTCGCCGAGCTGCAAGTCGCCGAAGGAGAAGTTGCGCAGGGCAAAGTTGATGGAGTTGGCGCCAGCGGCAGTCAGTTCAACGGTCTGCTCAGCCATTACTTCGGTCTCGTCGTCAATCGGTGCTCCAAGATTGATGTACAGGTCGCCCTTGTAGTCACCCACGCTAGCCTTGACGGCAGCCGAGGCTTCCACCTTGTCGCCCACGAAGCGCACATAGATAGGCGTCTGTTCCTCGCCAAAGAACCAAGTAATGTCGAGGTTGACCACGAGTTTGTTATTCTCGATTTGGCTGCTGGTAGAGAGAATCTTCACGGCGCAGTCAATGGCCGTTTCGCCCTTGCCGAGCGTCATGCGCAGGGCTTCCTTCTCGCCGAAACTAACCTTGCTGTTCTGCAAAGCCACTTCGATGGCGGGGATGATGATGTCGCCGAGTTTGAGGTCGCCAAAGGCAAAGTTGCGCAGGGCAAACTGAACCGTGCTGGCACCATCGGCCGTCAGTTCTACGGTCTGCTGGCCCGTCACTTCGGTTTTCTCGTCGATAGGTTCGAAGGAAACGTACAGGTCGCCCGTGTAGAGTCCAACACTTGCCTTCACGGCATCAGAGGTTTGCGCCATGGCGGCAGTGCTTGCCAGACAGAGCGCTAGAATGGAGAGTAAAAATTTCTTCATACGCTTATAGGTTTATGTTTGTTATTCGTTGGAGTTGGGGAATAGTTGCTTGATAATCCTTCGAGGCTACTCTTTGTTCATATATAGGCTACTCCTTATTTATATATATATGGAGTAAGGATTCTAGAAGAGGTAGTTGAATCCCAGCGTACCATAGATGGGATAGAGGGCAAAGGTTACACTGCCAAAATCGCTGGGGAAGATGCTGTTCAATCCCCATTGCAGGTTGAGATTGATGGACAGGTGTTTGTAGGCTTTGAATTCGCCGCCCGCCTGGATGCCCCAGTGGAATTTGCGCAAGTCGTTGGAGAAATCGTAGGTGGCTCGCGTCACTTCCGCTTTCTCACCCGTGGGGTTTTGGTCGCGGATGTAGGCATCCGTACCTATCTTCACGCCGTCCTCGTTGAGGATGTCCTTGCCATAGGCTTCGCCAGTGAATTTGCCGTCAAACATCCAAGCGAAATACGGGCCGATGCTGACGCGCCAACGATTGTTGATGTCGTACGTGGCGAGGACAGGGAAGGACAGGTAGCGGTTATCTACTTCCGTCTTGACGTGGCCCGTAAACGCGCCTTTGATTTCGCCCGAGCCATCAGCGTTGACGGCTTCCATGTGATAGTTCTTGACGGTAGCGTCCGTGCTCATGCCCTTGTTTTCGAGGCGGATGCCGATTTGCAGACCAAAGTCGGAGCCTGCAAACTTTTTCTCCGCAGCACCTTCGATGGCAATACAGAGGTTGGGATTATAGCCATCGATGGCGCGAATACTGCGCGGCAGCGGCATTGGCGACGTACCGCCAAGGTTGAAGCCAGCGCCCAGTCGGACGTGCCAACCCTTGAGCGCAGCCTTCAGCAGATTGAAATCGTGGTCTTGGTTCTCGGAGCCAGTCTGGGCGGTTGCATTCATGAGGCCCATAGCTAGGCAGAGGAGGAAGAGTATGCGTTTCATGTTGATGCGAGTGGGGTGTGGGGATTAGTTTTGGGGTAAGGCAGGGGTCGGTTCGTCTTCGCCGCTCCAAGTGATGCGGAGTTCGTCAATATAGAGTGTCGAACCCACTGCTCCTTCAAAGTAGTGGCCCTGTCGGCTGGAGGAGGCCACGATGGCGATGGCGTAGCCGTCGTTCATAAGGCGTGTCTGATCGAAAGCCTTTCCAGGTTGCAGTACGAAGGGTTCCTTGAAGAATGTCCATTCTTGCGGTTCACCAGGGTCGGCAATACGTGCGATGGAAACCACGCGGTCGCTCGTGAGCACGTCGTCGCCGTTGAGCGCCACAAACTTATCGGGATCTACCTCGTAGAGCACGGCGTAGATGTCGCAGGTGTCGTGGCGGTCGGGGCAGACTTTCAGTTCGACGTCTGTGAAAACTTCGCCGGCTGTATATTTGTAGAAACCGGAGAACCAGATAGGCTCGCCGCCCACCAGTTGCAGGCCAAAGCGCGTTGCCTTACGCGGGAAGACCATGGCTTGCGCAGCCTTGAACTCGCCAATAAAAATATTGCCTGCCGCAATCGGCATTTTGGCTCCTTTGCCAAAACCACCCGTATCGCGGGTCACGAGTTTGAGGCAGTTGCCGCGTACGCCCAAGGGGTCGGGCGACGAAGGATAATCGGAGGGTTGTTGGGCCATTCCCGACAGTTTGAAACCCGCATTGCCACTCCCCCAATAGTCGCGGCGGGGGTTGTCCATGTCGTTCTCGTCCATTTCAAACCACTGGTAATAGCGGCCCTCTCTATCCAAAGCAAAATGCTCGAAACTGCACACGGTGATGGGGCGCGGGTAGTTGAAGGCTACGGTATAGTTCTTCTGCCAGGCGCCGTCCTCCGAATGAACGGTATATACCTGCGGCGTGGTAAAATCGCGGGTAATGCCGTTGGCGGGCGTCGCCGCGCCGTCAACCATTGCGCTAATGCTGGCGCCAGGGGTCAGATAGAATTTCGGGTCGAGGGCCGTGCGGTCCGTGCCCTTCTGCACGCTGAAGGAAATATAGTCGTTGGTGATGATGGGCAGACCGATGAGCGAGGTGCGGTGGGCTTGTAGCCACGTGGAGTCCACACCCGTGATGTCGCATTCGGCATTGAGGGCCTCCTCCTTGATACATGAGGTGAAGGCCAAGGCGAAGGCGAGGAGCGTCAGGGTAAAGAATTTATTCATTATATATAATATGGTGTATGGGCAGGCTGTCGCTCTGATTTTCTTCTATAATAAGGCGTGGTCCTATATATGATAAGGCGTGGTCTTATAGAATAAGGAGCAGAAAGCAGAACAGCGGCCCGTTGGTGAAAAGACATAGCGATAAGGACAAAGCAGGCAGGGCTCTCCGTCGGGTTGGGGCGCTGTCTGTGTCCTCATAGCAGGCTCGCGGGCGGGGCGAGCGATAGATTTTGGGTGCAAAGGTACAAAAAAAACTCGTGTCAGCCTATTTCTAGCGACTGATACTGAGTTTTTTAACCAAACAACGTGGTCTATTCTTCCGAATTTGTTGGCCGATTGGCGGAATTTGAGTTTTCTACCTCAGTCTCCGTGGCACTGCTTTCTTCGGCGGCGAGTTCGGCAGGCATCTGCGAGGCAGGATTCAACCCCTTCTTGCGCCAGCCCTCCAGTTGCGCAACGATATTGCCGCGACCCGTGTGGAGCTGTTTGTCCGCGCGGTCGTAGGTGTCTTGCAATTGGCGGAGGCTACGGCCTATCTGGACGAAGTTGGTGGCGAAGAGGGTGAATTTCTTATAGAGTTTCTCGGCCGATTGAACGATTTCGTTGACGCTGCGGCTCTGCATTTCGCTCTGCCAAAGGTTGTAGGCAAGCTGGAGCGCCATGAGCAGGTTCGAAGGGTTGAGCAGGATGATGCGCTGGGCGTAAGCCTCGGCCGAGAGTTTGGGTTCCGTGGTCAGGGCTGCCATGTAGGCCGCCTCGTTGGGGATGAACATGAGCACATAGCCGATGCTCCCCTTCACCTTGCGGCCGTAGTCCTTCTGGCTGAGTTCGCGGATGTGGCGGCGTACTGACTGCACGTGCTCGCGCAGCAGGTTGTCGCGCTCGGCAACGTCCTCCGCCGCACAGGCATCGGCATAAGCCGTCAGGCTCACCTTTGAATCGATGATGACATGGCGGTCGCCGGGCAGGTGGACCACTACGTCGGGGATGAAGCGGCGACCCTGTTCGTCGGTGGTGGCATCCTGGATGGTGAAGTCGCGTCCTTCGGTGAGGCCCGATACTTCCAAGATATTTTGCAGCACAGCCTCGCCCCAGTTGCCTTGCAGTTTGTTTTGTCCCTTCAAGGCGCGGGCCAGGGCATCGGCTTCGCGGCCCACCATGGTCGTTTGGCGGATGAGCTCTTCGACATAGCGCTCCATGGCGGCATGGTTGCGGAGAAACTGCGTGCGAAACTGGTCGATGTCTTCGCCCAAGGGGTGGAGCAGGTCGTCGAGTTGGGCCACGTGGCGCAGGCGTAGGTCTTCGCTCTGTTGTCGCAGGGAATCGGCCGCAATATTGCGAAACTCCGTGCGCAGCGATTCCATTTCGCGGCGGTGCTCCGCCTCGCGTCGTTCAGCAGCTTCAGCGGTGGCGCGTCGTTCGGCGGCCAGTGTGGCACGTGTCTCGCTGAGCGCCGTTCGGTCTTTGGCAAAGCGCAGGGAGGCAATGCCGTAGCCGATGACCAGCGCCAGCAGTGCGATGAGTATATAGGTGAGCATGGACGGCAGAGTTGTGAATGGGAGGTTCCGGCCAAGGGCGGCATCTTACTTAGGTAGGTTCTACAAATTAGTACAGGATGGGGAAGACCCCAATAGAAATCGAAATAACAGGCACGCGTGGTGCGCGGAGTTGGAAGTACGCCCTGAAAGGGCAACCTGCGCGTAGCCCAGGGCAGAGCGAAGCGGCGCCCTGGGTATTGTCGTCCGTC
>CAMBWV010000042.1 GCA_945871755.1 uncultured Bacteroidales bacterium | reverse complement strand
CCCGCTGAGGCCGTTTTTAGGGGAAAGGGTGTTGGCTACCTCGTATTTATTCCCTATTTTTGTCCGTCCAATAACCTATTTCTTTTGGCGCGCGGAGGCTGAGTGCCTATGTTCATTCCTTTTTTGTCCGTTCGCCCATATATTTCCTAGTTATTCTGTCATCACTATGAGCACACCTCCCCCCAACAAACAAGCCGTCAAGGACGACCTGCGATACCTGCGACTGCTGGCGCGCGACTTCCCTACCGTGTCGAGCGTCACCACCGAGATTATCAACCTTGAGGCCATCCTCCATCTGCCCAAACCCACCGAGCACTTCCTGGCCGACCTGCACGGCGAGAACGAAGCCTTCCAGCACGTGCTGCGCAACGCTTCGGGTAACATCAAGCGCAAGGTCAACGACCTCTTCGGCAATACCCTGCGCGAGAAGGAGAAGAAGGACCTGTGCACGCTCATCTATTATCCCGAGCAGAAACTGGAACTCGTCAAGCAGAACGAGCGCGCCCTTGACGACTACTACCAGACCACGCTCAACCAACTCATCACCGTCTGCCGCAGTGTGTCCTCCAAATACACTCGCTCAAAGGTGCGCAAGAGTTTGCCCGAGGAATACGCCTATATTATAGAAGAGTTGTTGCACGAGAGTACCGACGACCACAACAAGCAAGCCTACTTCAACGTCATCATTCGCACCATCATCGGCACGGGGCGCGCCGACCACTTCATCATCGCCCTCTGCTATCTCATCCAGCGCTTGGCCATCGACCGCCTGCACATCCTCGGCGACATCTACGACCGCGGTCCTGGCGCACACCTCATCATGGACACGCTCTGCAACTTCCACCACATCGACATCCAGTGGGGCAACCACGACATCCTGTGGATGGGAGCGGCGGCGGGCAACCTCTGCTGCATCGCCAGCGTCTTGCGCCTGAGCCTGCGCTATGCCAATACGCAGACGCTTGAGGAAGGATATGGTATCAACATGGTGCCCCTGGCCACCTTTGCCATGGAAACCTATGCCGACGACCCCTGCGAAATTTTCAAGCCGCGATTCGAGAACGGCGGCGAAGACCCCAACGAGAAGGAGGTGCGCCTCATGTCGCAAATGCACAAGGCTATCGCGGTCATTCAGTTCAAACTCGAGCAGACGCTCTACACCGCCCACCCCGAATGGCGCATGACCAACCGCTGCCTGTTGGAGCACATCGACCACGAGGCGGGTACGTTTACCCTCGACGGAAAGACGTATGCCATGCGCGACACGTCCTTCCCGACCATCAACCCGAAGCATCCCTACCGCCTCACGCCCGAGGAGCATGAACTGATGGGGCGCCTGGCCCATTCGTTCCGCATCAGCGACCGCCTGCACCGCCACGTGGCCTGCCTCCTGCTCCACGGCGGTATGTATGGCATCTACAATAGCAACCTGCTCTTCCACGCCTCCGTGCCGCTCAACGAAGACGGCAGTCTGCGCGAAGCCATCGTGGGCGATTCAACGGCGAAGGGTATGGAACTGATGCGCCGCATCGAAACCCTCGTGCGCACAGCCTTCGATGACGAAGCCGAAGAGGAGGAGCGCCGCACGGCATGCGACTTCTTCTGGTACCTCTGGTGCGGACCCGATTCGCCCCTCTTTGACAAGAGCAAGATGGCCACCTTCGAGCGCTACTTCATTGCCGAGAAGGAAACCCACACCGAGGAGAAGGGATGGTACTATAAGTTGCGCAACTCTGCCGAAGTCTGCGACTACATCATGGACGAGTTCGGCGTCAGCGGCGAGCACCGCCATGTCATCAACGGCCACGTGCCCGTTCGCGTGGGTAAGGGCGAAAATCCCATCAAGGCCGACGGCCGCCTGATGGTTATCGACGGCGGATTTGCCAAGGCCTATCACGACACAACGGGCATTGCCGGCTACACGCTGGTCTATCACAGCCGCGGTTTCCAACTCGTGCAACACGCCCCCTTCACCTCCACCGAAGAGGCCATCCTCAACGGTACGGACATCCAGAGCACCATCCAGATTGTGGAGATGATGGGCCATCGCGAGATGGTGAGCGATACGGACATCGGCTGCAAACTGCGTGAGCAAATTGCCGACCTTGAGAAATTGCTCTACGCCTACCGCCGCGGATATATCAAAGAGCGGTAGCTGCTGTCGGCCTTTGTCTCAATGGCTGGTCTAGTCGAATAGTTTGAAATGAGTTGGCGGCCATCGTGCCGCTACTTTTTGCGTGCCGCCGCGCCAGATTCCCGTTCTGCCCAGAAAAATTGGGACAACGGCTTTCCCGAACCACCCTTGGCTGATAATACAACTACTTTTACCAGACAACAAGAATAAATTCCTTCCCCAAACATCCATTCATTATGAAATCGCTAAAAGAACTCTACCGCATTGGCCAAGGCCCTTCGAGCAGTCATACCATGGGCCCGCGCCATGCCGCCGAACGATACCTCGCCAATCATCCCGATGCTCCGCGCTTCAAGGTAACTCTCTATGGTAGCCTGGCCGCTACGGGCAAGGGCCACTTGACCGACTGGGCCATCTATTCCGTGCTGGGCAAGGAGCGCACCGAATTTGTGTGGCTACCCGACATCGTCTTGCCCTTCCATCCCAACGGCATGAAGTTTGAGGCCGTGGATAGCGAGGGTCAGGCCCACGATGCCTGGACCGTCTATAGCGTAGGCGGCGGTGCGCTGGCCGAGGAAGGCAGCACCGAGGCCGATACGCCCGACTTCTACGAACTGGACCATCTGCTCGACATCAAGCAATGGTGCGAGGAGCGCGGACAGTCGTATTGGCAATACGTGGACTATTGCGAAGGCCCCGAGATATGGGACTACCTCGAAGAAATCTGGCAGGTCATGAAGGCGGCTGTCGAGCGCGGATTGGAGGAAGAGGGCGTGCTGCCTGGCGGACTGAACCTCCGCCGCAAGGCACCGCATTATTATATTAAGGCGATGGGCTACAGCAGCAACCTCCAGTCGCGCGGCCTCGTCTTTGCCTACGCGCTGGCCGTGTCGGAGGAGAACGCCTCGGGCGGACGCATAGTCACAGCACCTACGTGCGGTAGTTGCGGTGTGGTTCCCGCCGTGCTCTACCACATCGCCAAGAGCCGCCGCTTCAGCGACAAGCGTGTGCTCCACGCCCTGGCCACAGCCGGACTGGTGGGCAACATTGCCAAGTCGCGCGCCTCTATCTCGGGAGCCGAAGCAGGTTGTCAGGCCGAAGTAGGCGTGGCTTGCGCCATGGCTGCCGCCGCCGCCAACTATATCTTCGGTGGTAGCCTTGCCGCCACGGAATATGCCGCCGAGATGGGACTGGAGCACCACTTCGGCATGACGTGCGACCCCATCTGCGGCCTCGTACAGATTCCTTGCATTGAGCGCAACGCCCACGCTGCCGCCCGCGCCCTCGATGCCAACCTCTACGCCACCTATGCCGAAGGCGAGCACCGCATCTCCTACGACAAAGCCGTCGAGGTGATGAAGCAGACGGGCAAGGACCTCCCCTCGCTCTATCGCGAAACGAGCGAAGGCGGACTGGCCAAGGAATATACGCGCGAACGCCGCAAGTAGGAAACTGTAATCAATCACTATTCTTCGAAACTATGACTAAAGCGTAAAGGTAGGTTCTATAAATTAGCTTGCGATAGCCGTAAAGACATCCAAGTCAATTAAAAAAATAAGATTCCTTTGAAACTAATTTATAGAACCTGCCTAAACAGAGTCCGAAGAAAAAAGGAACGCTCCCGCATGTCGCTGGAGCGTTCCTTATATAATATGGTACAATGTGGAGGGCGCGTCTTACTCGGCAGAGGCGAGGGGCGAGGGCACGTTGTAGGTGCGCGCAGCCAGTTCCTTGTCGAGCATATAGAGGCCGTACTTGTTGTCGATGACAGCAGCAACAGCCTGAATCATGTCGCGGGCATTTTCTTCTTCTTCCACCTGCTCGTCAACGAACCAAGTGAGGCGGTTGATAGAGGCGAAGTCGCGGTCGTCGTTGGCGATAGTGGCGAGGTTGTTGATGAGGGCCGTCACCTTCTTCTCGTGCTCGAGAGTTTTCTCAAACATAGCGAGGGGCGTTTCCCAAGTGGTGGGCACGGCTTCGATGGGAAGAAGTTCCACCTTGGCATCGCGGGAGAGCATATAGTTCATGAAGATGCGAGCGTGTGCCTGCTCCTCCTGAAACTGTACGTGAAACCAGTTGGCAATGCCTTTGTAACCTTTGCTCTCAGCATCGAGGGCCATAGAGAGATAGAGGTAAGCCGACCAAAGTTCGGCATTTACCTGCGCATTGAGCGCGTCATGGAGTTTTTGGCTTAACATGATGATGATTATTTTTAAGTGAATCTGTTTTGTTGAATGTATTGCGTGTGCAAACAAGGCCGCAAGCGAATGTCGTAGCAAAGCCGCAAGCAGACTATCGAGCTAGAAGCCGCAGGCTTCGTTGAAACAGGAAGCCCGAAGGGATTCCCTGAAACTAGGGAGCGAAGCGACCGTTGAAACCAGGTCGCGCAGCGACCATTGAAACTAAGGGAGCGAAGCGACCGCACTAAGGTCGCGCAGCGACCGCTAGTAACTCCGTGCCACAACCACGCGGCAGGTAGCAGGCTTGCCGCTGACCATATCCACGCCGAGGTTCTCTTGGCTATAGCCGTAGGGGACGCAGCGGATGGTGGCCTGCGTTTCGGCCTTGATTTGAGCTTCCGTCTCTTCGGTGCCGTCCCAGGGGCAGAGGAAGAAGCCGCCGTCCTTCACGCGCTCCTTGAATTCCGCATAGTCGTTGCATTCGTAGATATGCTCGTCGAGGTAGGTCTTGGCCTTGGTGTAGATATTCGTTTGGATGGTTTCGAGGAGTTCGGCAATGTAGTTCTCAATGCCTTCGAAGGGCATCGTCTCCTTCTCAAGCGTATCGCGGCGCATGAGTTCCACCGTGCCGTTCTTGAGGTCGCGGCCGCCCATGACGATGCGCACGGGCACACCCTTCAACTCGTAGTCGGCAAACTTGAAGCCCGGACGCTTGTTGTCGGCGTTGTCGTACTTCACGCGGATGCCCTTGGCGCGCAGACGCTCTGCCAGACCACCCAATTTCTCGTTGAACTCCGCCAGTTCGCTATCGCCCTTATAAATAGGTACGATAACCACCTGAATGGGTGCGAGGTGGGGAGGCAGGACGAGGCCGTTGTCGTCGGAGTGCGTCATGATGAGTGCGCCCATCAGACGGGTGCTGACGCCCCACGAAGTAGCCCAGGCGTATTCGGGCTGGTTGTCTTTATTGATAAACTGCACATTGAAGGCGCGGCCGAAGTTCTGGCCGAGGAAGTGGCTCGTACCGCTCTGCAGCGCCTTGCCGTCCTGCATCATAGCCTCAATGGTATAGGTGTCGAGGGCACCAGCGAAACGTTCCGTGGCACTCTTCACACCGCGGATGACGGGGATGGCCAGCACGTCGCGGGCAAAGTCGGCATAAACGTCCAGCATCTGGCGAGCACGTGCTTCCGCTTCCTCGCGAGTGGCGTGTGCCGTGTGGCCTTCCTGCCAGAGGAACTCGCTCGTGCGGAGGAAAAGGCGGGTGCGCATTTCCCAGCGCATCACGTTGCACCACTGGTTGCAGCAGAGGGGCAGGTCGCGCCAGGAGTGAATCCACTTGCGATAGGTGTTCCAGATGGTCGTCTCCGAGGTAGGACGGATGATCAGTTCCTCCTCTAGACGTGCCGAGGGGTCAACGACCACGCCATCGCCATCGGGGTTGGCCTTCAGGCGATAGTGGGTAACGACGGCACACTCCTTGGCAAATCCCTCCACGTGCTCTGCCTCCTTGGAGAGGAAAGACTTCGGGATCAGCATGGGGAAATATACGTTCTGCACGCCCGTTTCCTTAAAACGTGCGTCAAGCGACTGCTGAATGCGCTCCCAGATGGCATAGCCGTAGGGCTTGATGACCATACAGCCGCGCACATCGGCCTGCTCGGCCAAGTCGGCCTTGACGACCAATTCATTGTACCACTTCGAGTAGTCCTCGCTTCGTTTTGTCAGATTCTTAAGTTCGATTGCCATGTATATATTGTGTTGATATTTTTAATGGGGAAAGGGTAGGGAAGAGGTGTCGTTGAAATCAGCAAGCCTTCTTCCTATCTCAGACTAAGGAACTTTTCCCTAAGTGACTGCAAAAGTACGAATAAAAATTCGTACCTTTGCGGCTCGAAATCATATTTTATTAACCAATTTAATAAGTATTCTATCATGAAAGGATTGAAATTTTCCGCAATCGTACTGAGCGCAAGCCTCATTCTGAGCAGCTGCAACATGTCCAACATGGCAAAGGGCGGTCTTATCGGTGGTACCAGTGGTGGTGCTGTCGGTGCACTGGTAGGACAGCTGATTGGTAAGGGCAAGGGCGCCGCTATCGGTGCTGCTGTAGGTGCAACCGTTGGTACGGGTGCTGGTCTGCTCATCGGTAAGAAGATGGACAAGGCTAAGGCTGCCGCCGAAGCTGCCAAGGCTCAGGCCGAAATCCTCACCGCTGCCGATGGTACGCAGTACGTGAAGGCTACCTTCGAGGGCGGTCTCCTCTTCGCCACTGGCAAGACCGAACTCACCGCTTCTGCCAAGAGCGAAATCAGCAAGTTCATCACCAACCTCAAGGCCGAGGATAGCACCTACGACCTCGCTATCGTAGGTTTCACCGACAATACTGGTTTCAAGGGTAAGACCGCTGCACAGAGCAAGGTCCTCAACCAGCAGCTCTCCGAGAACCGTGCCCAGAGCGTTCGCGCTCAGTTCCTCGCCGCAGGTTACTCTGCCAACTACATCAAGTACACCACTGGTCGTGGTGAAGAAAACCCCGTGGCTAGCAACGCAACCGCCGAAGGCCGTCAGCAGAACCGCCGCGTAGAGGTGTACATCCTCCCCTCCAAGGAAATGATTGAAGCTGCCAACAAGGCTGCCAAATAATCTCCGACAATAGGAAAACAAAAAAGGCTGCGCCCAACAGGTGCAGCCTTTTTTATGTAAGGAACGTTAGTGATGGAAAAGCAAAGTAAGGCAACTAGCAGCGAGTTCTCATTGCAAGAAAGTGTGATTAAGGTGTGCGTTCTCATTGAAAACGCAATGTACCGCACGTTGCTCGAGGGCGTGTGGCTTTGCGAAAGGAGGATACCTTATATATTATGGAACACTGGGACACTCTTGTTTCATGGAGAGAAAAACAAAACTGGAAAAATCGTAACTACTCAGGTCGTTCCAGAATGCGAATCAATGTACCGCGCGTTTCTCTAGGCTTGTATCAGATATGAAAAACAAAAACCAAGATAAACCCCTTGAAGAG
>CAMBWV010000041.1 GCA_945871755.1 uncultured Bacteroidales bacterium | reverse complement strand
CGCGACTATTTCCTGATGGCCAAAAGCATCTGCCAGCACGTTGACTTTGCCGTGGGCTACCGTCCGCAGGCCCTCACCTTTATCTATGTGGCCGACCTTGTGCAGGCCGCCATGCAGGCCCTCACCCGCGGCGAGAGCGGTCGCGCCTATTTCCTCACGGACGGCGGAGCCTATTCGAGCCGCGCCTTCAGCGACCTCCTGCAAGCCGAACTCGGCGTGCGCCACGTCCTGCATATCAAGGCGCCGCTGTGGGTGCTTCGCGTGGTCAGCAGCATTGCAGGCCGACTGGCCGCAATGGGAGGAAAAACCTCTACGCTCAACCCCGACAAGTACCAAATCATGAAGCAGCGCAACTGGCAGTGCGACATCTCCGCCGCACGCCGCGAGCTGGGCTACGAACCGCACTATCCGCTGGAAAGGGGCGTGCGCGAGGCTGTCAGCTGGTACCGCGCGGCGGGTTGGTTGTAGGCGCACAGTCCCGTACATAGCCGCCGCACATTCCCATCGGAGCCTGCCGCGGCCCGCAAAAGCAGGGTGGAATCGTTTTTCGCCTTGCCCCTTCCCAAATTATTTACCTATGAAACATCTCCTGCCCACCGAATGGGCAACGCTCGTCTATATCGCACTGACAACGCTCTTCGCCGTTTTCCTCTGGCCTTGCATGGCCGACCCCGTGGCGATATTGACCACCCGCCTCTACGTTCTCGTGACGATGGCCGCACTCATCGGGCTCTACCGCTGGCGTCCCAATATGTGGACACGCCTGTTTCGTCATATTTTTCCGCTCACGCTGCTCGGCGTGTGGTATCCCGAGACCTACGAATACTGCCGCTGCTTCCCCTATCTCGACCATTTGTTTGCCCAGGCCGACCAGTCGCTTTTCGGTGGCCAACCCTCGCTGCTTTTCAGCCAATGGTTGGATGGCAAGGTGTGGAGCGAACTCTTCCATTTGGGCTATTGGGCGTATTATCCAATGATCGTAGCCACCGTGTTTGGCCCGCTCGACCAGTTTCTCAACCGCCACCAGACTCCAGCCTTCTACAAGGAAGCCCTCGCCACGTGTAGCCGCACGGGATTTGTCGTGCTGGCATCGTTCTTCCTTTATTATCTGATCTACATCTTCTTGCCCGTTGCAGGTCCGCATTGCTATTTCCATGCGCTGGGTCTTGAGGCTGTGGCGCAGGGCGAGTTTGCGGATTTAGGCAATTATTTCGCCACGCACACCGAGATGATGGACCTGCCCGGCCCCGACGGACTCTTCCGCAGTTGGGTAGAGATGGCGCACGAGAGCGGAGAATGCCCGACGGCTGCCTTTCCCTCCTCGCACGTGGGCATTGCCACCATCCTGATGCTCATTCAGTGGAGAAACAAAGACCGCCTAGGCTTCTGCCTCTTCTTCCCCTTCTACGTGTTCCTCTGCGGCGCCACCGTATATATACATGCCCACTATCTCGTGGATGTCTTTGGTGGATTTGCCACAGCCTTCGCCTTCTATTTCCTTTGCAACGGCATCTACGACCGCTATTTCGCCAAGCGGTCCTCCATTCTCACACGCTAATCATCCAATAATACCATAATAATATATGAAGAAAATCATCCTTTCACTCCTCCTTGCCTGTCCCGTCCTCAGTATGACGGCACAGCGCAACACCTCAACAGGCGGCATCACCGACCAGATGTTGCAAGAAATCAAACAGGCGCAGAGCCAAACCGCCACCAGCGACCGCGCCCTGCGCAACGCGCTGGCAGGAACGGCCATCAATACCCTGGCCGCCAATCCCAACAATCCCGCCACGAACGACAAATATTTCTCCCACTCCGTACCCTCCAAGGGTATCACCGACCAGCAATCCTCTGGCCGCTGCTGGCTCTTCACAGGGCTCAATGTGCTGCGCGCTCGCATGATCAAGCAGTACGATCTCGGTGCCTTCCAGTTCTCCCAAGCCTATTGCTTCTTCTACGACCAACTGGAGAAGTCCAACCTCTTCCTGCAAGCGGTCATCGACGGCGCCAAGAAGCCCATGGACGACAAGCTGAACGACTGGCTCTTCCACAATCCCCTCAGCGACGGCGGTACGTTCTGCGGTGTGCAGGATGTCGTGATGAAATACGGCGTTGTGCCTGCCGAAGTCATGCCCGAGAGCTACAATGCCAACAACACCTCGCGCATGTCCGCCATCCTCCAGTTGAAACTCCGCCAGTGGGGCCTCGAACTCCGCCAAGCCGTGGAGAAAGGCGAAAAGCCTGCACAGATTCAGAAGCGCAAGACGACAATGCTGGCCACTGTCTATCATATCCTCAGCATCTGCCTGGGCGAACCGCCTACCCAGTTCACCTGGACCATGAAGGACGCCAGCGGCAAACCCGTCTCCACCAAGGAATACACGCCAAAGTCCTTCTATCAGGAGTACATCGGCATCGACCTCAAGAATAACTACGTGCTCCTCATGAACGACCCCTCGCGCCCCTACCACAAAACCTACACCATCGACATGGACCGCCACTCCTATGACGGCACGCAATGGACCTTCCTCAATCTGCCGATGGAGGAAATCAAGCCACTGGCCATCGCCTCCATCAAGGACAGCACGATGATGTATTCCAGCTGCGACGTAGGCAAATGCTATAATTCCAAGACTGGCGTACTCTCTCTCGACAACTACGACTACGCCTCTCTCTTCGGCACCGACTTCCCCATGAACAAGGCCGATCGCATCCGCACCTTCGCCTCCGCCTCCAGCCACGCCATGACCCTCATGGCCGTTGACCTTGACGCCAACGACAAGCCCACCAAGTGGAAGGTTGAAAACTCCTGGGGAGCCAGCAGTGGCGTAGCCGGCCACCTCATCATGACCGACGGCTGGTTCGACGAGTATATGTTCCGCGTAGTAGTAGATAAGAAGTACGTACCCGAGAATATCCTAAAGCAATCCCAGCAAAAGCCCATCCAGCTGCCAGCCTGGGACCCCCTATTTGCTGAGGATAAATAGGAGCAGGCCGAGGAAGAAGGGAGACCGCCGCGCTTTGCCCGCCCCTGCGTCCTCCGCGCCCCTTCTGCGCCCGCCTCTGTGCCCTCCGTGCCCTCCGCGCCCGTTTCCGCTGGCCTTTGTGCTCTGCGCCTGGGGCGCAGAGCTTTTAACCCAAGGCGCAACGAATAGCCAAAAACGAGGAGAGAGCCCCGGCTCCCTCCTCGTTTTCTATAAAAAAAGCCCAATCCAACTCAACTTTCCAAGGAAAACCCAGTGTATAGGGTAACATGAGAATAGAAGAATTTGAGAAACTGGCACCCGACCTGCGCCAACAGATGTTGCGCATAGGCCAAGATTTCTTCGGCAACCAGCAGGATGCCGAGGACGTGGCACAGGAGGGCCTCATACGCCTTTGGACATACTGTGAGCGGTTGGATGCCAGTTTTACCCTCTCGCCTCTCGCCATCAAGGTGGCCAAGAATATCTGCATCGACCTCTACAAAAGCCGACGAGTGGAGACCGCCGAACTCCAAACGGACATTCCCGCACAGCCCTCCTACAACGCCGATGCCCGCCTAGCCACACAGGAAAACCTCCACCGCATCGAAAGCGCCCTAGATACCCTCCCGCCGCACGAGGCCAAGCTATTCCGAAAACGCCATTTCGAGGAAAAAACCAACGATGAGATTGTACAAGAAACGGGCCTACCCCTGACGTCCGTCAAAAGCATTATTTCCAGAGCCAAAGCCAAACTCAAAAAACGCCTACTGTCATGAAGCATCCCATCTCCCAAGAAGAACTCTACCAGCAGTTTCTCGACGAACTGCAACCAGGCGCAGACGAATACGACCGCATGATGCAGGCAGGCAAGAATCCCGCTGCACAACGCCGTCCGCGTCGCCTCCTCCAGCGCATCACTGTAGCACACATCACCCCCGCTCGCGTCGTCGCTGCTGCCTGTCTGCTAGTGGCCGCTACAGCCCTAACTTGGATATGTTGGCAGTCAGACCATCCCAACCAACAGCAACCCATGGCACAGGCCAGCCAACAGCCCACCCCGAAAGCAACCAAGCAACCACCGCCCTCGCCCAAGCAAAAACCAACCACCACATCCGCCCCAACAGAGACGCTTCCTGCGCCAACCGCTCCAAGAACAGCCCTCCTAGACTCCCCATCCCCTCAACCGCAAGCACAGACCGCCAACGCCCATCCGCCCATTACCGAGCAAGCCCCAAGGCAACCAGACCCCAAGGAGGTTGAAAAGCAAAAGGCCATCCTAGAAAAAGACCTCGAGCGCGCTCTCCTCGAAAGGCAAATCGGCAGAGAAATCATAGCGCGCTCCATCCAGAAAGTAGAACAACCCCAATCCATACTATGTGCAATATGAAACGACTCACCACAACCCTTCTCCTCGCCCTCGCCCTCGTCACGGCATGGGCGCAAAACCCCTTCGCATCCCTCCTCTTGGACTTCCAACTAGTGGCCAACGAGCACATCCAAAACCGCGACCAAATCGACTCCCTCTATTACCTCAAGACGCGCACCTACGTGGCTCCCTATTCGGGCAAGAAGGCTATCAAGAAGGTGCACAAAGCCCTACAGCAAATCGCCCATATTTACGAGCAACAGCTGCCCGCCCACACATCTGGCTATTACAACAGCCAGTCGTTTGGTGAATCCAACAGCGACCACCTACACACATTCCTGAGCGTTTACTTCAGCGCCAGCCATCCCTCCCTGGAAATCGGAAAAAAAGAGCACAACTACGCTGTGCTCCGCAAGAACGCCCCCAACCCCATCTACCGTTTCATCAGCGGCGTTGAATGGTGGCTGGACACCGCTGACCGCGTCCATTTCAAGCTCATCGACGTCTTTGGTCCACAGTCCGATTATCAATACCAAAAAGCCCTCTACCTGCTTGGCCAAGCCAAAGGTCTATCCACCGATTCACTTCTCCTCCAAACCACCTTGGCCAAAGCCACCGACCAACTGTCGAAGTGGAAAATCAACAGTACGGAGCGCACCGTGCAATCCATCCACATACTTTGCAATAAATACAGAGGCGACGACCCTGTCATCGATGAAGCCGTCGTAGAAATGGTCACCGAACTGTTCCTCAACTATTTCAACAGCGACCAGCGCACCACGAAGGGCCTGGTAAGCGTCCTGCGCGAACTCACCCTCCCTGGCTTCTACGCAGAAATAATCAGCAACGAGGAATCCCCCGTCCAGCACCTTCCCCTATCCGACCTAGCCAACCAGTGGCCCCACCTCAACATCTTCTGTATCTCGTACGAGAAGAAAGGAAGCCCCGCCTGCCAAAAATACGGCGACAAAGCCAAGAACTTCCTCCTCCAGGTTTATTTGCAATAAAGTATTGCCAAAAACGGTTCTGGCGTAACATGTAGTGGGGCGACAAAAATATTCACAAAATTTTGTGATGGAACTTCATCCACAACCCGTGTGGTGTAACGTCTCTTTAAAGTATTTTTGCGCATTAAGTAATCAGATCTTTTTCTGTACGGCTTGACTTTGTTCAAATTGTGCAGAATTTAATCGAGATAAGGAACTTAAAGTTCCTTATCTCCTAATTACATAGCCTATATGTATCAGAGAACATTGCTTTTGATTTTTTGTATTGGATTATTTAATCCTATCTATGCACAAACGACTCGAATCAGCGGGGAGGTCAGCAGTGCGCTAACTCAGGAAGGAGTAGCGCGTGCTGTTGTTAGGCTGCTGAACGCAGACAGCGCGGCAGTTATTGCTACCGATACCACCCGTTATCGGTTGATAACAGAGAAGGGCGATAATTGGCAAAATACCTATGCTGACAAATACAGCGGTGCTATTTTCTCACTCATCGTTCCTGAGAAAAAGGAATATCAGCTCGTGGTGGAAGCCAAGGGTTTTGAAGAGTTTCGCTGCAAAGTACTGCCTGAAACGGGAAAGAAAACAGTCAAGGTACCGCCAATCTACCTCATACCCATTAAAGAACGCCAACTTGACGAAGTGGTAGTGAAAGCCACACGCATCAAGATGTTTTACAATGGTGACACCCTTGTTTACAATGCCGATGCTTTCAACGTGACACAGACAAAGTCACTTCGTAAACTTGTGCAACAACTGCCAGGTGCAGAGATGACAGACGGCGAGATACGCGTCAACGGCAAGCGGGTGGACAACCTGCTAATCAGTGGCAAAGACTTTTTCCAAGGCAATATTCAGGCCGCGCTTGACAACTTGCCCGCCTATATCGTAAGTCGCATCAAAGTTTACGACAAAGCCGGTGAACAGTCGGAACTTTCAGGACGGAATATGCACGACGAGAGCTATGTGATGGACGTACATCTCAAACGGAAGTACATCGGCGTGTGGATGGCGAAGCTTTCGGCCGATGGCGGTACGGAGGGACTTTGGGGCGGACAGGTTTTCCTGATGCGCTTTGACGACCGACAAATGTTTACCGTCAATGCTGATGTCAATAACTTTAACCAAGACCGGCAGATGTCTGACATGGCGAACACAAGCGACATTATCCCTTGGGGACAAGTCAGTACCAAGACCGCACGCTTCAACTATTATATAGAGCCTAACAAAACGTGGCGCTTTACTGCCGATGGCAAAGTCAGCCGTAAAGACACAGACAAACGCAGTTGGCAGAACAATGAAACTTATCTCTCACCGACTAACCTCATGAGTCGCAGTGATGAACATTCTGACGGTGATGATGTCACGGCAACGACTTCTGTCGCGCTTCGTGCCCGTAAGACGGGGCATTGGCAGCATTCTTTGAATTACGACTTCAATTACAAGCGCAGCCGTGACACCCGCGATAGTCGCAGCCTCTCTTACTACTTGCCTGCCAAGGCTGCTTGGGAGGGTCTCACACTTGACAGCATTGTCCGCCTTGAAGAAAAGGAAACGACCGAAAATGCCCTGCTCTACAGCCTGCTTACCCCAAATTTGTCTCGCTCTCGTAGTTTTTCCAACCGTCCAAATTGGCATTCTTCATTTGTCTTTGGGAGAGATATGCTCAACTTCAACGTGCAGTTTGAACATGAGACGCAATCACGGTATGATTTTTCCAATTACCGCTTGACTACCTATACTGACGAGACAACCGATGCCCGTCGACGTTATCTCAATCTGCATGATTACCTTATAAAAGTCAATCCTGAACTGGAGTGGATACATCAATACGAAAGGGCGAAACGCTACAATGGTGTAGTGAAGCCTTTCCTTCGATTCACACATCGCTACGGTACGTCAAATCACCCTGAATATCGTCTGGAACGTATGACAGAGTGGTCCGACGGACAGGGGTGGGGACTTGAAAGTTTGGGACGTCTGCCTCAAACGGAGTGGCAGTCTCTCTGTTTGGACGAAGTCAACAGTTATTATTCCACAGAGAAGGAGGA
>CAMBWV010000040.1 GCA_945871755.1 uncultured Bacteroidales bacterium | reverse complement strand
ACATCTGCTACCCTCTGTCTGTGGCCGGAAATTAATTCAGCAGACCCTAATTACAATCACTCAAAGCCATGTCAAAATTACCCATTTTTCTGGAGCGAAAAAAGTCGGAATTTACCATTTCAAGTTCACGTGAAAGTACCTCACCTTGCGCAAGGAGCGGTACATTGTATGCAATGACGAGCCACCTGAGTTGCTATCGTTTCAAGTAAGTACTCAGGTTGCTAATTTCTGGCCAAGGAGGCTGTTTGGCGCTTGAAGAAGGGGCTTTGTTGGAACACCTATGTATTACACCTAAGCATTCGGCAGGCAAATCCGCAATCTATCCGTCACTTTATAGGCTATTTCGCGGAAAATACCTAACTTTGTGCGCGAAAATTTGTATGGAATACTGACACAATTATGAAACTACAGACAGACTATAACATAGAAAATATACAGTCCACCCCTTACAATCGTTTTGGAATGGTGGACGATACTCCCGATGCTTTCGGCGAGAACGATGGCCCTAGCGGGGATAAGTCGCGTGCCAATAGCACCGAAGACACCAAGCAAAAGCAAAGCAAGGGCGATACACCCGTTATCAATACCTACGGCGTGGATATTACGAAGCGCGCTGAAGACGGACTGCTCGACCCCGTGGTGGGGCGCGAAACTGAGATTATGCGCATTGCCCAAATCCTTTGTCGTCGCAAGAAGAATAATCCCGTGCTGATTGGTGAGCCTGGAGTGGGCAAGAGTGCCGTGGTTGAAGGACTGGCTACGCGCATTGTGCAACGCACTGTGCCCCACACGCTTATCGGCAAGCGCATCATTTCGCTGGATATGTCGGCCTTGGTGGCTGGTACGCAATATCGCGGACAGTTTGAGGAACGCCTCCGCCGCCTGATTCAGGAATTGCGTGAGCATAAGGAGTTCATCCTCTTCGTGGATGAGATTCATACCATCGTAGGAGCAGGTGGCGCGCCTGGTTCGCTGGATGCGGCCAATATGCTGAAGCCTGCTTTGGCGCGTGGCGAAGTGCAATGTATCGGTGCTACGACGCAGGACGAATACCGCAAAAGCATCGAGAAGGATGGAGCCTTGGAGCGTCGTTTTCAGAAGATTCTGGTAGAACCCACGTCAACAGAGGAGACCTTGAACATCCTGCGCAACGTGGTGAGCCGCTACGAGGAACACCATTCTGTAAAATACACGCCCGAGTCGCTGGAAGCCTGTGTGCGCCTGACGACACAATATATCACCAACCGCGCCCAGCCCGACAAAGCGCTGGATGCTCTTGACGAGGCCGGTAGCCGTATGCGAATGACCCACGTGGCTGTGCCCAGTGATATCAAGGACCTCGAAGCCGAAATAGCCATGCTCAAAGGGCATAAGGCTGAGGCTGCCAAAAAACAGGATTACGAACTGGCCGCCCGCCTGCGCGATAGTGTTGCCCAGTTGCAAGAACAGCTGGACAAGCGCAACCGCGAATGGATCAATACGCTCAAGCACAACTGTCCCGAGGTGACGCCCGAGGACGTGGCCAAGGTGGTCAGCATGATGAGCGGTGTGCCCATCACGCGTGTGGCACAGAGCGAGAATGAACGCTTGCGCGGTATGGCTGCCGCATTGAAATCAAAGGTGATTGCCCAGGATAAGGCGATTGACCAACTGACGCGCGCCATCACACGCAACCGCGTGGGCCTTGGCGGCGGCGACCGCCCCATTGGCACGTTCATGTTTGTAGGTTCAACGGGTGTGGGTAAGACCCACTTGGTGCGCACCTTGGCCGAATGGATGTTTGGCAGCGCTGACGCCCTCATCCGCGTAGATATGAGCGAGTACGGCGAGAAGCATACGACCAGTCGTCTCGTAGGTGCGCCTCCGGGATATGTGGGTTATGATGAAGGAGGACAGCTCACCGAGAAAGTGCGCCGCCATCCTTACAGCGTCATCCTGTTGGACGAAATTGAAAAGGCCCATCCTGATGTGTTCAACACCCTCCTGCAGGTGATGGACGAAGGTCGTATGACCGATGGCAACGGCACGACCGTTGATTTCCGCAACACCATTATTATTATGACCTCCAACAGCGGTTCGCGACAGATTAGCGAATTTGGTGCAGGCGTTGGCTTCGGCATTTCGGCCGAGACCGCAGGCGCCCAAACCGAATCTATTGTGCGCAAAGCTCTCAGCCGTCAGTTTGCCCCCGAGTTCTTGGGCCGTCTGGACGATATTATCATGTTCCACACCTTGAATGAGCAAGATGCCCTCCAGATTGTGCGCCTCGAAGTAGGTAAGTTGGCCGCACGCCTCAAGGAGAATCAGGAAATCGAACTCCACCTGACGGATGCCGCCTACGACTTCTTGGTCAAGAAGGGCTTTGAGCCCAAATCGGGTGCCCGCTCCGTGAAGCGCGCCATCCGCGAACACATTGAAGACGCTCTCTGCGATATGCTGCTCGATAATCCCGATCGAAAGGGTAGGGTGGTCTTTGACAGTATAGACGGCAAACTGGAAATTCAATTCGACAAATAACATAATTATATATGGAATACAAGCAACACGATATTCTCCCCGATGTGTGGGTGATGGAACCCAAGAAGTTTACCGACGACCGCGGATATTTCATGGAAACTTGGCGCAAGGCCGACTTCGAGGCCCATCTGGGTTACGCCGTTGAATTTGTGCAGGAGAACGAGTCGAAATCCACGTACGGTGTCCTCCGTGGCCTGCATTATCAGAAAGGCGATGCCTCGCAGGCCAAATTGGTTCGCGCCCTGCGTGGCCGCGTGGTGGATGTGGCCGTTGACCTGCGCCAGAACTCGCCCACATTTGGCAAATATGCCATGGTGGAACTCGATGCTGAGAAGGGAACAACCATGTTCGTGCCCCGCGGATTCGCCCATGGCTTCATGGTCCTCTCGGACGAGGCCGTGTTCTGCTACAAAGTAGATAATCGCTATGCGCCCGAAGCCGAATGCAGCATAGCCTACAACGACCCCACGCTGGCCATCCAGTGGCCCGATATTCCTGCCGACCAGTTGGTGCTGAGCGAGAAAGACCTGCGCCGCGCCGTTAGTTTCCTTGAAGCAGAGAAGTTCTAAACCCCTCCCTCCAAACAGCCCACATGAAACACATTCGAAATTTCTGCATCATCGCCCATATCGACCACGGAAAGAGTACCCTGGCCGACCGTTTGCTGGAACGCACGCAAACCATTCGTGTGACCGAAGGACAGATGCTTGATGATATGGACCTAGAGCGCGAACGCGGCATTACCATCAAGAGCCACGCCATCCAGATGGAGTATCAGATGGATGGCGAAACCTATGTGCTCAACCTGATTGACACTCCGGGTCACGTGGACTTTGCCTACGAGGTTTCGCGCAGCATTGCCGCTTGCGAGGGTTGCCTCCTCGTAGTTGACTCCACGCAGGGCGTACAGGCCCAAACCATTTCCAATTTGTACATGGCCATTGAGCACAACTTGGAAATTATTCCCGTGCTCAACAAATGCGACATGCCCAACTCCATGCCCGAAGAAGTGGAGGACGAAATCATAGAACTTCTCGGCTGCAAACGCGAAGAGATTATCCGTGCTTCGGGCAAGACGGGCGAGGGAGTGGACGACATCCTGCGAGCCGTTGTGGAGCGCATCCCGGCTCCCGAGGGCGACGAGAACGCGCCTCTTCAAGCCTTGATTTTCGACAGCGTGTTCAATTCTTTCCGCGGTATTATCGCCTATTTCAAAATTGTCAACGGCTCTATCAGCCAAGGCCAGCAGGTGCTCTTTGTCAATACGAAGAAAAAATACAGTGCCGACGAGGTGGGCGTGCTCAAGATGGAACTTTCGCCGCGTCGCACTCTCCATTGCGGCGACGTGGGCTACATCGTTTCGGGCATCAAGACGGCCACAGAAGTGAAGGTGGGCGATACGATTACGGCCCTGGACAATCCCTGCGAGGAAGCCATTGCTGGATTTGAGGAAGTCAAGCCTATGGTCTTCGCTGGTGTCTATCCCATCGAGACAGAAGACTTCGAGCAGTTGCGCACCTCGTTGGAGAAACTCCAACTGAACGATGCCTCGCTGAGTTTCCAGCCCGAATCTTCCGTAGCCCTCGGATTTGGATTCCGCTGCGGCTTCCTTGGACTGCTCCATATGGAAATCGTGCAGGAACGCCTCGACCGCGAATTTAATATGAACGTCATCACGACCGTCCCCAATGTGAGTTACCATATCTTTGACAAGCATGGGGAGATGCGCGAGGTGCACAATCCAGCAGGCATGCCCGACCAGACAGAGATTGAGCATATTGAAGAGCCTTATATTCGTGCCTCCATCATCACGCGCACAGATTATATTGGCAATATCATGACGCTGTGCCTCGGAAAGCGCGGCGAGCTGGTCAAACAGGAATACGTCTCGGGCGACCGCGTAGAGTTGTACTACGACATGCCGCTGGCAGAAATCGTCATTGACTTCTACGACAAACTCAAGTCTATCTCGAAGGGTTACGCTTCCTTTGACTATCATCCCATAGCCTTCCGCCCCTCAAAACTGGTGAAATTGGATATTCTCCTCAATGGCGAGCCCGTGGATGCCTTATCTACACTCACGCACGTGGACAACTCCGTCTATTTCGGTCGCCGTATGTGCGAGAAACTCAAGGAACTGCTGCCCCGTCAGCAGTTTGACATTGCCATCCAAGCCGCTATCGGTGCTAAGATTATTGCCCGCGAAACCGTCAAGCAAGTGCGCAAGGACGTGACTGCCAAATGTTATGGTGGTGACGTGAGCCGTAAGCGCAAACTGCTGGAAAAACAGAAGCGAGGCAAAAAGCGCATGAAGGAAATCGGCAATGTGCAGGTGCCGCAGAAAGCCTTCCTCGCTGTGCTCAAGTTGGATTAGTAATCCTCCATCGGAAACCATTACCGCTGAGTGGGGAGCTGAGACTACCCCAACTCCTCCAAAATCATCTCCCTAGATTTCTCCATTCCCCCATGCTCATAGAATTATCCAATGCCGTTATCTCCCTGCCCGAGCGCGACCTTTTGACAGAGGTCAATATGCACGTGGACCAAGGCGAGTTCGTATATATAATAGGTAAGGTCGGTTCGGGAAAAAGCTCCTTGCTCAAGACCCTCTATGCCGAACTGCCCGCGGACGGCGAGAAGGTTGAGGTGCTAGCGTGCGACCTGATTCGCATCAAGCGCAAGCATATCCCAGCCCTGCGCCGCAGGATGGGCATCGTCTTCCAGGATTACCAGTTGCTGCGTGACCGTACTGTGGCCGACAACCTGGATTTCGTATTGCGGGCCACGGGATGGAAGAAGCGTGCGGCCCGCGAGGAACGCATTCAGAAGGTGCTGCAACAGGTGGGCTTGGCTGACCGCCTGCAAGCCTATCCCCACGAACTGTCGGGCGGCGAACAGCAGCGCGTGGCCATTGCACGTGCGCTTCTCAATGAGCCCGAAATTATTCTGGCCGACGAGCCCACAGGCAATCTCGACCGCGAAACCAGTGATCATATCATTGCCCTGTTGCGCTCTGTGTGCGACCAAGGCACCGCAGTAGTCATCGTTACCCATAACCTCAGCATCCTTCAGTCTTATCCTGGCATTGTTTATCTCTGCAAGGACGGCAAGGTAAGCGAAGTGACAGAGCAGTACAACAATCCCATCGTGCCCCTTGGCGATGAGCCAGCTGCGGAGGAAGAAGCCGTTGTGATGGAGGCTTAGCAGAAACATACAACCCTGAAATTATAAATCCCCAATATGAAAGTCCTAAAATTTGGTGGCACCTCAGTAGGTACGCCCCAACGCATGAAAGAAGTGGTCCGCCTCATCAACGACGGACAGCAGAAGATTGTGGTCCTCTCGGCCATGTCGGGTACTACCAACTCGCTTGTAGAAATCTCTGACTACTACCGAAAGCGCAATTCCGAGGCCGCAGGAAGCGTCATCAATAAATTGCGCACGAAGTACATGCAGCACGTTGAGGAACTCTATGAGAAAGAGGAAACCAAGCAGCAGACGCGCGCCCTCCTCGAGGAAATCATCATGTACCTGCATAGCTTTGCGGGATGCGACTTTACGGATGCCAACGAGAAGGCCATCCTGGCGCAAGGAGAATTGATGAGCACCAATATGGTGACCAATTATCTGCGCGAACAGGGCGTGAAGGTGTATCTCCTGCCCGCGCTGGAGTATATGCGCATTGACGAGAACGGTGAGCCCGATTCGCCTTATATCAATACCCAACTGAAGACGCTCCTGGACGCCCACAAGGGTTACGATCTGTATATCACGCAAGGTTTTATCTGTCGCAACCGCAAGGGCGAGATTGACAATCTCCAGCGAGGCGGTTCCGACTATACCGCTTGTCTCATTGGTGCAGCCCTGCGTGCTGAGGAGATTCAGATTTGGACCGACATTGACGGCATGCACAACAACGACCCCCGCATTGTGGAAGGTACGCAGCCCGTGCGTCAGTTGCATTTTGAGGAGGCTGCCGAACTGGCCTACTTCGGTGCCAAGATTCTGCACCCCACTTGCATTCAACCTGCCCGCTATGCCCGCGTGCCCGTTCGGCTGCTCAACACGATGGACCCCACCGCCCCTGGAACGATTATCAACAACGAAATGCAGCGCGGCTCCATCAAGGCTGTCGCCGCAAAGGACAATATTACTGCCATTAAGATTGTCAGCAGCCGTATGCTCTTGGCTACGGGTTTCTTGCGCAAGGTCTTCGAAATCTTTGAGACCTACAATACCAGCATTGATATGGTCACCACCTCCGAGGTGGGCGTATCGCTCAGCATTGACAATATCAGCCGTATCGTTCCCATTTTGGAGGAACTGAAGAAGTACGGCACAGTAGAGGTGGACGACAATATGTGTATCATTTGTGTGGTCGGCGACCTTGCTTGGGGCAACGTGGGTTACGAAACCCTCGTGACCGAAGCACTCCGTGAGATTCCCGTGCGCATGATTTCCTATGGTGGTAGCAACCACAACATTTCCTTCCTCGTTCGCGAGGAAGACAAGAAGGCCGCTCTGCAATTACTGAGTCAGAAGCTCTTCCAGTAAGGCGGCCAGCAGATGGCTAGCCCGTTCCCATTCGCACGATGAGGAGCGGGCGCGTCTTTTTTGGGCTTCCCTATCAACACTCCATATTATATATAAGGACACGCCATATTATATATAAGGTGAATTTGATGAGATTTCCTTCTGTTGGAGAAGTGGATAGACCAACCTTAAAGCGGCCTATCAGTTCCGCTAGCCCTTTTGGTTTATTGTGCAAGCATGAGATTTGTTTTTATCTCCGAGATTTCCGTTGCCCCACAGCTGTGGTGCAACTGCCTCACAGCTGTGGTGCAACTGCCTCACAGCTGTGGTGCAACTGCCCCACAATTGTGGTGCAACTGCCCCACAGC
>CAMBWV010000039.1 GCA_945871755.1 uncultured Bacteroidales bacterium | reverse complement strand
GCCTTGGGGTCTTCCTGCTCTTTGGCTTCCTTGCCATTGAGGATGGCCACGGCACCGCTAGCACCCATCACGGCGATTTCGGCAGAGGGCCATGCGTAGTTGAGGTCGGCCTTGAGTTGCTTACAGCCCATCACGATGTGCGAACCGCCGTAGCTCTTGCGCAGGGTTACGGTCACCTTGGGCACGGTGGCTTCGCCGTAGGCGTAGAGCAGTTTAGCACCGTGGCTGATGACGGCGTTGTACTCCTGGCCCGTACCAGGGAGGAAGCCGGGCACGTCAACGAGGCTGATGATGGGGATGTTGAAGGCGTCGCAGAAGCGTACGAAGCGTGCGGCCTTGCGGCTGGCGTTGCAATCGAGCACACCAGCATAGACGCTGGGCTGGTTGGCCACTACGCCCACGCTCTGGCCGTTGAAGCGGGCGAAACCGATGATGATATTCTTGGCATAGTCGCGCTGCACTTCGAGGAATTCGCCGTTGTCCACCACAGCACCGATGACCTTGTACATATCGTAGGCCTGATTGGGGTTGTCGGGAATAATCTCGTTGAGCATATCCTCCTTGCGGTCGATGGGGTCGTTGCATTCGGTGCGGGGTGCACGCTCCATGTTGTTTTGGGGGAGGTAGCTGAGCAGGCGGCGAATCAGGCCGGCAAATTCCTCTTCGCTCTTGGCCACGAAATGGCACACACCGCTCTTCTGCGAGTGTACGCCAGCACCGCCCAGGTCTTCCTGCGTCACGTCCTCGCCCGTCACGGTCTTCACCACCTTCGGGCCAGTGAGGAACATATAGCTGATGCCTTCAAGCATTACAACGAAGTCGGTCAGGGCAGGCGAATATACGGCGCCGCCAGCACAGGGACCGCAGATGCCCGAGATCTGGGGCACCACGCCACTGGCTTCGATGTTGCGCTGGAAGATGTTACCGAAACCGGCCAAGGCATTGACGCCTTCCTGAATACGTGCACCGCCCGAATCGTTCAGGCCGATGCAGGGAGCACCCATCTTCATAGACTGGTCCATCACCTTGCAAATCTTCTCGGCCATGGTTTCCGACAGCGAACCGCCGTTGACCGTGAAGTCTTGAGCGAATACATATACCAGGCGGCCGTTGATCGTACCGCTACCGGCCACAACGCCATCGCCCAGGAAGTGCTTCTTCTCCATGCCGAAATCGTGGCAACGATGGAGCTTGAACATATCCATTTCTTCAAACGAGCCCTTGTCCAGGAGCAGGTCTATGCGTTCGCGGGCTGTTGCCTTACCTTTTGCGTGTTGCTTTTCGATAGCTTTTTCGCCGCCGCCGAGGCGTGCCTTTTGGCGCAGCTCGACTAGCTGTTTGATTTTCTTCAGTTGTTCACTCATTGTGCTATTGAATAATGTTTGGATTAGCGTTACGGGTTGAATACCAAAGGCCCACGGATATTCCCACAGGGCCATTTGCCCCGCAAAGGTAGTAAAAACTTTACGCACTATCGGCCTTTTTGTGCGGTTTCTTCTGATATTTTTCCCAAAAGCGGGTTTCAGGCAAGGCTTCAGACAAGGCAGCGAATCCCCACGCCTATCCAACAGCCCCCCCTGCGCCTGTCCAACTACCCTCCCCACACCTATATATATAATAAGGTATGCCCACCAGGCAAGCACCTCCCGTTCCGCGTTCCTAATAATGCTTGAAAGGCATGGCAGGAACGTTAATTTCGGTTTACTCTTCTTGCTTTCTGCCAGAAAATCCCTACCTTTGCCAAGCGTCTTGACAACGCAACTCAAGTTTAACCCCTAAAACATTCAGATTATGAAGAAAATGATGCTCATCGCAGCTACCGCCCTTTTCTGCCTCTCCATGAACGCACAGACGCCTCAGAAGAAGTGCGAAGGTAAGTGTGGCGACAAGAAAGAATGCAAGAAGGAATGCAAGAAAGACGGCAAGAAGTGCTGCAAGAAGGACGGCAAGACTTGCACCATGGACGGCAAATGCGCCAAGGACAAGAAGTGCGACAAGAAGTGCGAGAAGAAGTGCGAAAAGAAATGCGAAAAGAAATGCGAAAAGCAATGCCAGAAGAAGTGCGATAAGAAATAATCCGCCTTCCCAAGAACCAGAAAAGGGCTGTGCCAGCAATGGTGCGGCCCTTTTTCTGTGTTGGAGAGGCAAAGTCGGCATGCCCCGGGCTGTCTGCGCCCTTCTCCTCCTCTCCAATCCTCTCCAGTCCTCCCCAATCCTCCTCCCGCCCAGAAAAAATCCCCCAACCCAGCCCAATAAAAAACAAAATCACTAAATTTGCAAAAAATCCGCCAGCCCAGCTCTGGCTCAAAATCCCAAATCATGAAAATAGGAGACAAAGTGAGATTCCTCAATGAGGTAGGCGGCGGCATCGTGGCTGGTTTCGCCGACAATCAGACCGCACTCGTCCGCGACGAGGATGGTTTCGAGATTCCTGTCCTCATTCGCGAGTGTGTCGTCATCGAGACCGACGACTACAATATCGCCCGCCCGCAAAAGCAGGCTCCCATCCCCAATCTAGCCCCCGAGGGACCGCGCCCTGCCGACAACCGATTCCGCACACAGCAGCCCGACACCTACACCCACTCCTTCGACGACGATGAGGACGACAAGCCCATCACCTTCCGTCCCCGCCCCCTCGAGCGTCGCGGTGCCGATGTGCTCAATATCTTCCTCGGCTACGTCCCCATGGACACCAAGAACCTCCAGACGACAGCCTTCGAGGCCTACCTCATCAACGATAGCAACTACTACATCCACTTCGCCCTCTTCACCCACGATGGCGCCACCTGCGCCCTGCGCCACGAGGGCATCGTAGAGCCCAACACCAAAAATTTCCTCGAAGAATTCACCCGCGACGTCCTCCCCGAATGGGAGAAAATCACCTTCCAAACCTTCGCCTACAAGGCCGACAAACCCTTCCGCCCGAAGGAGGCGCTCAGCGTGACCCTGCGTCCCGACTGCACCAAGTTCTACAAGCTCCACACCTTTGCCGACACCGACTTCTTCGAGCAGCCTGCCTACCTCCTCGCCCTCGTGCGCGATGACCAGCCAGCCCGCACCGTCTTTGCCTCTGCCGAGGAAATCAAGGAGGCTCTCCTGCCCAAGGCCCGCCCCTCCAAGTCGCCCGCCCGCAAGGTCACCCCAGCGAAGAAGAAAACCAGCGACATCATCGAGGTGGACCTCCACATCAACGAAATCCTTGAGACCACCGCTGGCATGTCCGCCCGCGACATCCTTGACTACCAGCTCAAGGTCTTCCGCGAAACCATGGAAGCCCATCGCAACGACCGCGGCTGCCGCATCGTCTTCATTCATGGCAAGGGCGAAGGCGTGCTCCGCAATGCCCTCATCGCCGAGCTCCGCCGCGACTACAAGCACTGCATCTACCAGGACGCCTCCTTCCGCGAATATGGTTTTGGCGCCACTATGGTCAAGGTAGGCAAATAGACTACAGGATGAAAACCCGCCCCAGGAGCGCAAAATCTTGTAAAAACATGCGCGTTCTATAGAATAATTAGTATTTTTGCAGCCAAGAGGCCGTGCGAAAGATGCCTGCGTGCCCCAATGAGGGGGCCGACAACGTGCCTCGGAGATATTTTCCTCAATTTTCGAACGATTAAACAATTACTAATAATGAAGAAGAACATCATCCGTACAGCAGCGCTCTCTGCCCTGCTGTTTGTAAGCGGCCTCAGCGCCAGCGCCCAGCAGAAGAGTTACAATGTGCCCGAACTCAACCCCGAGTTTCAGGCCATGGCTCAGTTGGTCGTAGATAACCAGTTGTCCGACCCCGATGCAGCCAACAAGAACTTCACCAAGCTCCTCAAGAAAATTAAGGACAACAAAGAAGCCCTCCTCGCTGTTGGTCATTTCTTCCTCGAGAACAACAACTACCCCGCTGCCAAGCAGTGCGCCAACTATATTGAAAAGGTAGACCCCGTGTATATTGATGGCCTTATGTTCCGCGGCGAGGTGTTTATGTATGCCAAGCAGTACGGCCAGGCTGGTCAGTGCTTCGACCAGGTGCTCGCCCTCGACGAGAACAATGTTATCGCCATGAAGCGTAACGCCTTCGTGTACAAGAACGTGAACCCCTACGTGGCCATCGAGCAGCTCACCAAGATTAAGGAAATCCAGCCCGACTACTACGCAGCCGACAAGGAACTTGGCGATATCAACTACAACATGAACAAGTACCCCGAGGCTGTCAAGTACTACGACGTTTACTACGCCAACACGCCCAAGACGGCCGAGGCCCTCGACATCCGTTCCTGCGAGAACTACCTCATGTCCCTCTTCTCCGTCCAGAAGATGGAACAGATTAGCCAGGTCGTTAGCGAAATCGAGCCCCTTGCACCCAAGGACCTCATGATTCGCCGTATGAAGTTCTTCGCCAGCTTCGAGAGCGCCCGCAACTCCATCAACTACGAAGCCGACATGGCCAAGGTGGCTGAAAACATGGCCTATCTCACCAACAACGAATACGCCGACAGCGTCTTCATCTTCCTCGACTATCAGTATGCAGCCGAGTACAAGAAAGAAATGAACGACATCCCCGCTGCCATCGAATTCTACAAGAAGGCCATCAGTAGTGACGAGAAGAAGGTGGCTGCCATTGCCGAACTGGCCAAGCTCTACCGCCGCAACAAGCAGTACGACGAAGCCATCGCCACCTACATGGAATACATGACCAAGTTGGGCGACGACAAGGTGAAAGTGGCCGACTATCTCCAGCTCGCACAGATGTACCTCCCCATCCTGCGCCAGACAACGCTCACGCCCGAGCAGAAGCAGGAATACCTCAACAAGGGCGACGAAGCGCTGGTCAAGGCTCTCGAGAAGGACCCCACTGCCTACCAGGCATGGTTGATCCGCGCTCAGATGAACATCATCGATCCCCGCACACCCGAAGAGAAACCTCGCGAGTACTACGAGAAGGCGATCGAGGTAATGACTGCCAACCAGAAGGGTAGCGAGTCCAACTACGCAACGGCCTACGCCTACCTCGCTTTCTACAATGTGCAGAAGGACAACCACGCAGAAGCCCGTAAATATACGGACCTCCTCCTCCAGGTCGACCCCGAGCACGCCACGGGTCTCCAGATTGACAAGTACCTCAAGTCGCAGAACAAATAATCCGTATTTTTCATACCCACCCAAAGAGGCTAGGCCAGCAATGGCCTAGCCTCTTTTTCATGCCCGCTTCCTCTCACCTTATTCCAATTCCTATCCCTCCTCTTCTTCCCTCCTCTTGCTTCCCTCTTCTTCCCTCCCTCTTCTTCCCTCCCTCTTCGTCCCTCCTCTTCCCTCCTCTGTTTCCCTCCTCTTGCGTCCTCTTGCTTCCTCTTGCTTCCTCTCCCATCCTCCAAAAGAAAAAAATGCAGTCCAGAAAATAAATATCTTTTAACATTCAGCCCTCTAAATAGCCAAAAAAACCATCAACATTACGAAGAAAAAATCCGCAAACTCCAAGAAAAAAATTTCTCAGTAATGTAAAATTTTCTACCTCTGAGGTAAAATTCCCATTTTGGGGCCAAAAAAAAGAGGAGAAAACCCGTTTGTTTAGGGCTTTCTCCTCTTCGCTAGTACAAAAATAATACATTTCAAGCCGAAATCCAAATCGCGTTAACACTTCGCAACATTCTAAAAACGGCAATTTGCAGCGATTTGCAGCAGACGGGGTCTGGCGCGTATTATCTTACGAGGCCGAATCTTGAAGGGGAGTAACGTGAAAGTACCGCACCTTGCTTGGTGTGAGTAAGGAGTTCGTTCTCATTGCGAAGTAGCGTGTGCGTAGGGAGTGCTCATTGTCTTTCCGCTGGGTACTCCCCAACGCACACCTAGTCAGCAAGGGGCAATCCTCTCACATGACTCCCCAATAAAAACCTCAACTCACAATCAACTCCCCATGCCGAGGCACAGCCGGCAAATACTCCACGCGCTGTGCCGCATAGTCCATGTGCATACAATAATGGTGCACCCCGTTGCTCACAACTAGGTAAGGCGCGCGCAGCACACTATTATAAGCAGCAATCTGTTGGAAAACCTGTTGCGTGATGGCCACCTCGGGCGCCTTGTATTCGATAATCATCAGCGGGAAACCGCCCGCCTTCGCATAGACCACCGTGTCGCAGCGCCGCGCCACGCCGCCCACGCTCACCTTCACCTCGTTCGCCATCAGTCCGGCGGGATAGCCCAGGTGCTCCACGAGATAGTGCGTGAAATGTTGGCGTACCCATTCCTCGGGCGTCAGCGTGACGAAGCGGCGGCGCAGAAAGTCGAATACCTGCGTGCGACCCCCTTCCCGTTTCACTTTTATGTCGAACTTTGGCAGATTGATTGGAATCATTTTCTTATATTTGCAGTCACTATGCAAACCGCGACCTCATAGCAGGAGCGGTGCTTCCGTGCCGATTCTTGGCCAACAAAATTACGAAACTTATGAAAGAAAAACAAGAAATCGTTGACAATTGGCTGCCGCGCTACACCAAAATGCCCCTCAGCGGCTTTGGCGAGTATGTGCTCCTGACCAATTTCAATAACTACGTGGATATCTTCGCACAGCTGACGGGAGTAGAGACCGTGGGCTTCGGTGCCAATATGCGCGCAGTGACGGCTGGCGACATCACCATGATCAACTTCGGCATGGGCAGCCCCAACGCCGCGCTCATCATGGACCTGCTCAGTTCCATCCGTCCCAAAGCCTGCCTCTTCTTGGGCAAGTGCGGTGGCATTTCCGACAAGACCCACCTGGGCGATTACATCCTCCCCTTGGCCGGTATCCGCGGCGAAGGAACGAGCAACGACTATTTCCCGCCCGAAGTGCCCGCCCTGCCAGCCTTCATGCTTCAGCGCGCCGTCTCCACAGCCCTGCGCGACAACTCCAAGGACTATTGGACGGGCACGGTCTATACGACCAACCGCCGCGTGTGGGAGCACGATGAACGCTTCAAGGCATACCTGCGCGAAACCCGTGCCATGGCGGTAGATATGGAAACGGCCACCCTCTTCTCCTGCGGCTTCTACAACCACATCCCCACGGGAGCCCTCCTCCTCGTTTCGGACAACCCGATGGTGCCCGAGGGCATCAAGACGGAAGAGAGCGACAACCGCGTGACCAGTTCCTTCGCCGAAACGCACGTGCGCATTGGCATAGAAGCCATGAAACTCATAGAAGGCGACCGCAAAACCGTACGCCACCTGAAGTACGACTGGTAATCCGCCGCCCCAGTCCTCCTCCCTCCCTCTTCTCTCTCTCTTCTCTCTCTTTTCTCTTCCTCTCCAATCCTCTCCAATCCTCTAATATCCTCTAATATCCTCTAATAAGAAGGAACAAAAGAGCCAGCAGCCAAAGGCTGCGTTGAAACAGGAATCCCAAAGGGATTCCCTGAAACCAGGAAGCCGCAGGCTTCCGCTGAAACCAGGGGACGCAGTCCCCGATTGAAACTAAGGTCGCGAAGCGACCGCCTATCCCCATGGCCTATCCAAATAAAGCAAAAACCGCCAGC
>CAMBWV010000038.1 GCA_945871755.1 uncultured Bacteroidales bacterium | reverse complement strand
TCCGTACTCACACCTTGCAAGCAAGGTGCGGTACTTTCACGTTACTCCCTTGCCCCCCCTACAACACCTCTGGCAAGGTGAACAGCCGCGTGCCGTTGCTTCCCTTAACCAGAATCAGGCGGTCGTGCTGCGGGTGGTCTTGCAGGTATGCCTTCACCGCTTCGACATCGGCGAAGGGCAGGAGGCTGCAGGCAGCGCACTCGGCAGGTGTGAGTTGCGCGAGGGCGGCTTCGTAGCCTTGACCTACCAGCCAGGCCTCCTTGCAGTCGATGGAGAGAAGGTGGCGAAGCACCTCCAAGTGGGCGTCGGCAGAATAGTCGCCCAGTTCGCGCATCTCGCCCAGGATGGCCAGTTTGTCTGTGTGCTCCATCACACCGAAGTTGCTGAGGGCGGCCGTCATGCTCGTGAGGTTGGCGTTGTAGGCATCCACGATGAGGGTATTGTGGGCCGTGCGCAGGAGTTCGCTGCGATTGTTCGTCGGGCAGTATTCCGCGAGGGCGGCACAGATGTCGGCCTCGGGCACGCCGAAATGCACACCCGCGCTGATGGCACACAGGGCGTTGTAGATGTTGTATGAGCCGATGAGTTGCGTGGGTACGCAGTACCAGTCGCCGCCCGCCTTGCGCCAACGGAAGCGCAGGCAGGGGTCGCAGGCAACGACCTCGCCTTCGATAGCATTGTGGTTGTCGGCAAGGCCGTAGGTCACGGCAGGCAGACCGACGGCCTGGTAGCGCAGGATGTCGTCCTCGCCATGGAGAAAGATGTAACCACCGCGCTGGCGGAGGTCGTCGTAGAGTTCGCTCTTCGTACGGACGACACCCTCGAAGGAGCCGAAGCCTTCGAGGTGGGCCATCCCGACATTCGTGATGACACCGCAGTCGGCCTGCACAATGCGGCAGAGGTCGGCTATCTCGCCGGGATGGTTGGCACCCGTCTCGATAATGGCCAGCTGGTGCTCGGGGCGGAGGCGCAGGAGCGTCTTGGGCACGCCGATATGGTTGTTGAGGTTGCCCTGCGTGAAGAGCAGGTTGTACTTGCGGCTGAGCACGGCGGCGAGGAGTTCCTTGGTAGTGGTCTTGCCGTTCGTTCCCGTCACCTGGAGGATGGGCAGGCCGAGCGAGCGACGGTGGCGTGCGGCCAGTTGCTGCATGGCTGTGAGCACATCGTCCACAAGAATATAGCGGTCGTCGCGCGCCACGTCGGGATTGTCCACTACGGCATAGGCACAACCGCCCTCGAGTGCTTGGGCGGCAAACTGGTTGCCATCGAAATTGCCACCCTTGAGCGCGAAGAAAAGGCCGTTCGGAATCAGCGAACGGGTGTCGGAAGTCACCTCGGGATGGGCCTGAAAGATTTGGTAGAGTCTATCTAACTGGGACATAATGTTGCGGATTTTGCGAATTACGTTGCGAAGTTAGGTATTTTTCGCTGACAGCGTATGGGGCGTACGGAATATTCTGCGTATTTTTGTACTCGCGATGCTCGGTCGCTGCGCGACCGAGCTAGTTTCAGACGGGGACTGCGTCCCCTAGTTTCAAGTTTCAACGGAAGCCTGCGGCTTCCTAGTTTCAGGGAACCCCTTCGGGCTTCCTGTTTCAACGCAGCCTGCGGCTGCTGGCTCGATAGTCTTTTAGTTAGGAGTTGCCTTCCAATGAGGATGAACTCCTAATATTCTCTCCCAATTTCTAATTCCTCATTCCCAATTCCTAATTCCTAATTGAAAGGCAACTTCTAACTCCTAACTCCTAACTCCTAACTATTTCATGTCCTACACCATCAATGCGGGCGGCCGCCTGCTGGACCTCCAAACGCCTGTGGTAATGGGTATTCTCAACGCCACGCCTGACTCCTTCTATGCGGGAAGCCGCACACAGACGGAGGCTGAGATTGCGGCGCGCGTTCACCAGATTATGGACGAGGGCGCTGGTATCATTGACGTGGGCGCCTATTCCTCGCGCCCTGGGGCGGACGACGTGCCCGCCGAGGAGGAAGCCCGCCGTTTGCGCCATGCCCTTGAAATCGTTCGCCGCGAAGCACCTGATGCTATTATCTCCGTGGATACCTTTCGGGCTGACGTGGCGCGGATGTGCATTGAAGAAGGAGGCGCGCATATCATCAACGACATCTCGGGCGGCACGCTGGACAAACACATGTTTCGCACCGTGGCGCGCCTGCGCGTGCCGTATATCCTGATGCACATCCAGGGCGAACCGCACACGATGCAACAGGCACCGCACTACGAGAACCTGGAGCAGGAGGTGTTCCTCTTCCTCTCGGAGCACGTGGACCAGTTGCGCCAAATGGGTGTGGCCGATATCATCCTCGACCCCGGCTTTGGCTTTGGCAAGACGCTGGCGCACAACTACGAACTGATGAACCGCCTGGAGGATTTCCGCGAGTTTGACCTGCCGCTGCTGGTGGGTATCTCGCGCAAATCAATGATATACAAACTGCTGGGCACAACGCCTGCCGAAGCCCTGGGCGGCACAATTGCCCTCAACACGATTGCCCTCATGAAGGGCGCACACATTCTCCGCGTTCACGACGTGCGGGCAGCGGCGGAAACCGTCCGCATCGTCGAAGCCATGAAACAGAACCCTTAGCGTTAACCTATGATTACATTCGGCATTATCGACTTCCTAGACATTCTGCTCGTTGCCCTCCTGCTCTACTACATCTACCGACTGATGAAGGCTTCGAGCGCAGCCAATATCTTCTCGGGCATCATGGTCCTTATCTTGGTATGGATTCTGGTGTCGCAGATATTTGAAATGCGTCTGCTGGGAGGCATCCTGGACAAGATAGTAAATATGGGCGCACTGGCCCTCATCATCCTCTTCCAAGAAGAAATCCGCCATTTCTTCTCCAGCATCGGCACGCGCAGCCACATGGGTTTCATCATGCGCATCCTCGGCCGCAAGCGCGGCACGGACAATGCCCAGCGCGAAGAAATTATGCCGATTGTGATGGCCTGTCTGAGCATGAGCAAACAGAAGGTGGGCGCACTGATTGTTATCGAACGGCAAGTGGCACTGCGCGAAGTCATTGAAACGGGCGACACCATCAATGCCGACATCAACCAACGACTCATTGAGAATATCTTCTTCAAGAACAGCCCGCTCCACGATGGCGCAATGGTTATCTCGCACAAGCGCATCAAGGCAGCAGGCTGCATCCTCCCCGTTGCCCACGACAACGACATCCCGAAGTCGCTCGGCCTGCGCCACCGCGCGGCCCTAGGTATTTCGCAGAAGAGCGACTGCTTGGCCATCATCATTTCGGAGGAGACGGGCGGTATCTCCGTGGCCCGCAATGGTGAGTTCCACCTGCGACTGACGGCCGAGGAACTGGAAAGCCGACTGACGCAGGACTGGAATTGACAAATGACACAACGAAAATTCCTAATTCCTAATTCCTAATTTAAAAAAGCTCCACTGTGCGAATAGCAATAATCGACGAAAACACCTTGGCCGCTATCGGTTTGGCGGGTATCATCCGACAGATGATGCCAGTCATTGAAGTGTGCCTCTTCACCGAAATGGCCGAACTCATACAGGCGGAAGAGGAGGAGCCCTTCCACCACTTCTTCGTCAGCACGCGCGCACTCACATCGGGCGCTTCGTTCTTCATTGCGCGCGGTCGCCACACCATCGTTCTGACCCACGGAGCCGAGGTGAGCAGTGTGCCGTGCGACTTCCCCACGCTCAACGTCTGCCAGAGCGAAGGCCAACTCACGCGCGCCATCCTGCGCCTTGCGGAAAGGTCGCACGCCCAAGCCGCGGGCCATCCGCACGCCCACGCCTGCCCCGCCCACGCTGGACAACGCCCCACCCCGCCCCACCCGCTGCCCGTTGGCAGTAAGACACCGCTCACTCCGCGCGAGACACAGGTGCTCCGTGGCATCGTGCTGGGACAGCTCAACAAGGAGATTGCCGACTCGCTCGGTGTCAGCACCGCCACAATCATCTCCCATCGCAAGAATATTACCGAGAAACTCCACCAGAAGAGCGTGTCGGGCCTGACCATCTACGCCGTGATGCACGGCATCGTGCGCGCGGAGGAAATCTGAAGCCTGCTGAGGAAATCTGAGGCCGCGACAAGTTGACGGATGCACAAGAAAAACTTCACTTCTCACGCGCGCGTACCTTATATATATATACGCGCGCGTATATACAAGGCATTCCGCCCCACCCTTCGCACGAATAGACTATGGGAGCAAACATTTGGCACGCTCTTTGCTATTTATCTTATTGACAGGGCACGCCGCGTGCCCATATTACTCACCCAAACTAGAAAAGAATGTTGTATTTAATCATTTTCCTTGGCGTGACCATCCTCAGTTGGATGGTGCAGTCCAACCTTCAAAGCAAATTCAAGGAGTATTCGCAAGTGCCCCTCAACGGCGGAATGACTGGCCGCGAGGTGGCGGAGAAGATGCTGCGCGACAACGGCATCTACAACGTCACGGTGACGTGCACACCAGGCCATCTGACCGACCATTACAACCCGACCGACGGCACGGTCAACCTGAGCGAGAGCGTATATCACAGCAATTCGGTGGCCGCAGCGGCCGTTGCTGCCCACGAATGTGGCCATGCCGTTCAGCACGCGACTGCCTACGCTCCCTTGCAACTGCGCTCTGCCCTCGTACCTGTGGTTAGTTTCGCTTCAAACACGGTGCAGTGGGTGCTGCTGGCAGGCATTCTGCTTGTCGAAGTCTTCCCTGCGCTACTGCTCATCGGCATTGGGCTCTTCGCGCTGACCACACTCTTCAGTTTTGTCACCCTGCCCGTTGAGATTGATGCCAGCCGCCGCGCCACGCAATGGCTCAGCAGCGCAGGCATCACCTCGCCCCAGAACCACGGAATGGCCGTGAGCGCACTCAGTTCGGCTGCCTACACCTACGTGGTAGCGGCCCTCGGATCGCTGGCCACACTGCTTTACTACGTGATGATATTCCTTGGAAGCGACGATGACTAGGCATTGCGCATTCAAACATGGAGGATGAGAAGACGCTAGTGCCTTCTTCATCCTCCTTTTTGTTTCTCACGCTCCACAAACTATATACTAGAAATCCCCATTTCTCCCTTTTCCAAATATGCAAGTTCTACTCCAAACCAACCTCGGCGACATCACCCTTCGCCTCTTTGACGAAACACCTCAGCACCGCGACAACTTCCTCCGCTTGGTGCGCGAAGGCTATTACAACGGTACTCTCTTTCATCGTGTCATCCGCGACTTCATGATTCAAGGCGGCGACCCCGATTCGGTGAATGCGCCAGCTGGCAAGCACCTCGGCGTGGGCGGCCCCGACTATACGCTGGAGAGTGAGATACATCCGTCGCTCTTCCACAAGCGCGGCGCACTGGCAGCTGCTCGTCAGGGCGACGAAGTGAATCCCGAGCGCCGCAGCAGCGGTTCGCAGTTCTACATCATCTGGGGTCAGACCTACAACGACGGGCAACTCCGCCAGATGGGCAAGCAACTGGAGATGCAGCGTCTGCAAAGCATTTTCCAAGCCTTGGCTGCCGACCACCGCGCCGAAATCCTCCAACTGCGCCGCGACCGCAACCGCGAGGGATTGCAAGATCTGCAAGACCGATTGGCCGCCGAAGCCGAGACGAAGGCCAAGGCGCTGGGCCCCGTGCTGACGGAAGCACAGATGGAGGCGTACGCCTCCGTAGGCGGCACGCCGCACCTGGACGGACAATATACGGTCTTTGGCGAAGTGGTCGAGGGCCTGGACATTGTGGACCGCATTCAGCAGGTGGAAACGCTCAGCGGCGACCGCCCCAAAGCGGACGTTGTCGTGGTGAAAGCCACCGTGCTGGACGACTAAAGCCTATCTATCGCCTATGACTTTCAAATACTATGGCAGGACAACAAGCCTGACAAAGAGTTCGTACTCAAAGCAAACGCAACGAGTACGAACTCTTTCTGTTTAGGAGAGGCTCCTAGAACAGAAAACCTTCTAATTCTTTCCAATGTTTGCAGAATTGGAAAGAATTTGATAACTTTGCGCGAAAAGATTATCCTATGGTCATTGAAAGAGCTCCAGAAATAAAAGAGGCAGAACTCATTCAAGCGATAATATCCCCTCAAGATAGACAGATTGAAGAAATCGTGGGGAAAGTCAACGATTCCTACGATTATTGGGATGCTGTTAAATACAAAAAGTGCCCTGCAGGATGTACACCTGCGCAACTGTGGACTTTTGTCAAGGCTTCCAGACTAAAAAACAAGATGACTGTCTGGAAGAAATATGGTGTGAGCTTGAGCTTGACAAACGTGATGCAGAAAATGTGTCATGAGTTTGACCTGTGCTGGGGAGGAAGTTGGGAATCCGACACTTCGATGGGAACCAACAACAAGGAGCAATACCTGGTTAATTCACTCATGGAAGAAGCCATCTATTCCAGCCAGATGGAAGGAGCGGCAACAACCAGAAAAGTTGCTAAAGAAATGCTGAGGAAGAAAATGGCCCCAAGAGACAAATCTCAGCAAATGATTCACAATAACTATCAAACCATTCAGTTTATTGTTGAACACAAAGATGAACCTTTGTCCGAAGCATTGTTATTGCAGGTACACCGTCTAATGACAGAAAAAACCATGCAGCATCCCGATGATGCTGGACGCTTCAGGAACAATGATGACGTTGTGGTGGAGAATGGTATCACGCACGAAACGGTTCACACGCCGCCCTCCTATCTAGAAATTCCTCAGTTCGTAGAAGATCTCTGTGCGTTCTTCAATGATAAAGACGGTCAGCCATTTATTCATCCCATCATCCGTGGCATCATCATCCATTTCATGATTTCCTACGTTCACCCCTTCTCGGATGGTAATGGACGTACAGCGAGAGCCATGTTCTATTGGTACATGCTAAGGCAAGGCTACTGGCTGACAGAACACCTCTCCATCTCGAGAGTGATTGCCAAATCCAAGAAATCCTATGAAAAGGCATTCCTATACACGGAGGCGGATTGCATGGACATGGGTTACTTTGTTGCATACAACCTAAGGGTTCTGGAACAATCCTTCCAGCAATTACAAGATTATATCCAACGAAAACAAGACGAGAAGAAGGCAGCAAACATCTATTTGCGGTTGGGCGATTTCAACGAACGTCAAGCACAGATCATCAAGTTATACGCGGATGACCCAACAACGTTGCTAACGATAAAAGACCTGGAAATAAAATTCGGGATTAGCCCAACCACAGCAAAAACCGACGTCATAGGTCTGCTGCAAAGAAACATTATCTCGGAGATTGCCCTCAACAAAGTGAAAAGGGCCTATATAAAGGGGGAAGGATTAGACGCTCTACTCTCGCAATGATATATCGCGCCGCCACCGCAATGCCTTTGGCGCAGCGAGGCGGTATCTCCCACCCTTTCTCAAGGTACAAATTCATTCTCCTTAAACTTATTCCCATTCCTGTGACTGACATCGCCAGCGTCTCGCGCCCGCGAGACGATCGTCTCAGGGCCGCGAGACGATCGTCTCAGGGGCGCGAGACGATCGTCTCAGGGGCGCGAGACGCT
>CAMBWV010000037.1 GCA_945871755.1 uncultured Bacteroidales bacterium | reverse complement strand
AGCCAGGGACGGACGACAATACCCAGGGCGCCGCTTCGCTCTGCCCTGGGCTAGGTGCTCGTTGCCCCTTCGGGGCGCGCCTAGCTGCATCCTTGGCGAGCAAGAATCTACCTGAGTACTTAACAATTCGCAGGCCCCTCTCAGCGTACTGAAAGGGGCCTGCGTTGTTCGTTTATTGTGCTACGATGTCGAGTGGGCCATGACGAATTTTGTGCGTCCAGGGCATGACCCTTTTATAGAAACATACAGACCTTAATACGTGCGATCCACGACGTGGCTGAGGTAGTCTGCTAGGGCCTTGCGCACTTCGGGATTGTGGAAATGGTCGAGGCAGGCTTCAGCCTTTTGGCGATAGGCTTGCATGCGCTCGGTGGCGTATTCGATACCGCCATTTTCCTTGGTGAATGCCACCATGCGGAGGATGTCGTCCGCCGACGCTTCGCCCTCCTTTATACGTGCAGCGAGGGCATGGATGGCGGGGTCGTCGGTTTGGCGCAGGGCATAGAGCGCAGGGAGGGTGAGCTTGCCTTCCGCCATATCGTTGGCCGTCGGTTTACCGATATTGGTGTCGTCGTAATAGTCGAATATATCGTCGCGAATCTGGAAGCAGATACCGATGTACTCGCCAAACTTGCGCGCGTTGTCCACGAAGGCCGCATCGGCACCAGCCGTAATGGCTGCCAGCTCTCCGCAAGCGGCAAAAAGGGCAGCGGTCTTGCGGTCGATCACATGGAAATAGTCGTCCTCGTTGGCCTGGGCATTGCGCACGTTGGCCAGCTGGAACACCTCACCCTCGGAGAGCGTGGCACCAAGCGTGGCGATGATTTCGACGCAGGGGAGACTACCCGTACGTGCGGCCTGTTGGAGGGCAAGGCTCAGAATATAGTCGCCCACGAGGACGGCTATCTGGTTGCCATACACGGAGTTGGCACTGGCCTGACCGCGGCGCTCGTCGCTCTCGTCCACCACGTCGTCGTGAACGAGGGAGGCGGTATGAAGGAGTTCGAGGGTCACAGCAGCGCGGTAAGTGCTCTCGCCCACCTGACCACACTCGCGCGCAATCAGCAGCACGAGGAGAGGGCGCATCATCTTGCCCTTTCGCGAACGCACATACGCCAATGCCCGACCCAGATAATCGTCATCGTGGGTCAGTGTTTCTTCAAAAAGCTCGCGGTAGCGTACCAATTCAGCGGCCACCGGCTGGCGTATCTGTTCGAGAAAATTCATGGCAGTGTCTGTTACAGCCAGCAAAATTACAAAATATTCCCACAGAATAGGCAGAAAATTAGTAATTTTGGCTCGCTAATCAGCCAATCGTATGGAAAAAATATACCTTTTAGACGCCTACGCGCTCATATATAGGGCATATTACGCCCTCATCCGCTCGCCACGCATCAACTCGAAGGGCGAAAATACGTCGGCCGTATTCGGGTTTGTGAATACACTGGAGGACCTCCTGCGCAAGGAGTCGCCAGCCTATATCGCCGTGGCCTTCGACCCCGCCGGGCCTACCTTCCGCCACGATGCCTACCCCGAATACAAGGCCCAACGCGAAGCCACGCCCGAGGATATCAAGCGGAGTGTGCCCATCATCAAGGAGATCATCCGCGCCTACCGCATTCCCATCATCGAAGTACCTGGATATGAGGCAGACGACGTCATCGGCACGCTGGCACGAAGGAGCGAAGAGGCGGGCCTGGAGGTGTGTATGCTCACGCCCGACAAGGACTACGCCCAACTCGTCACGCCCCACATCACGATGTGCCGACCCGGACACGCGGGGGGCGGACTGGAACGTCTGGGCCCCAGGGAGGTGTGCGAGAAGTATGGCATTGAATCGCCCACACAAGTCATCGACCTGCTGGCCCTCATGGGCGACACGGCGGACAACATTCCGGGCTGCCCCGGCGTGGGCGAGAAAACGGCGGTGAAGCTCATCGGACAGTTTGGTTCGGTGGAGGGACTAATAGCTGGCGTGGACGAGTTGAAGGGTGCACTCAAAAAGAAGGTGGAGGAGAACGTGGAGAAAATCCGCTTCTCGAAATTCCTGACCACCATCAAGACGGACGTTCCCCTACCCTTCGACCTCGACTCGATGCGTCGGCAGGAAATGGACCGCGATGCTTTGCGAAAAATTTTCGAGGACCTGGAATTTCGCCAACTGGCTTCGCGCATTTTTGGCGAGGCGACGGCGAGCGGTGGTAGTGGCTCGAAAAATGGCGGCGCTGCCTTGCGTGAGAATGGCGCGACGGCTGCGAACAAAAAATCCAGCCGACAGGCGGCCCAAGGTGGCCTTCCAATGCCTTCATTATTCCCCGAATTTGCGGACGAGGGCCAAGAAAATGTTTTTGAAAGCCGTTTTGAGCGGTTAAATGGCGTACCCCACAAATATCATCTAGTTGAAAACAGAGAGGATATGCGCAATCTGTGTGACATTATTTTGACACACGAAAAAGTTGCTTACGACTCGGAGACCACTTCAACAGACATTATGACCGCCGATATGGTCGGAATGAGCTTCGCCATCGAAGGTGGAGAGGCTTGGTACGTTCCGCTGGTTTCACGTGAAACCGAAGCGGTGCGCGAAGTGCTTGAAATCTTCCGCCCCTTCTTCGAAAACGAAAAAATATTGAAGGTCGGGCAAAACCTGAAGTTCGACCTGAACATCCTGGCGCGCTATGGCATGGAGCTGCGACCGCCGATGTTCGACACGATGCTGGCACACTATATCATCCAACCCGAGTTGCGCCACAACCTGGACTACTTGGCAGAAATCTACCTGCACTACCAAACCATACATATCGATGAACTCATCGGGCCGAAGGGACGCGGACAAAAATCCATGGCCGACCTTGCGCCTGCCGATATTGTGGACTACGCTTGCGAGGATGCCGATGTGGCAATGCGCCTGATGCCACTGCTGGAAAAGGAACTGCGCGACAATGCCGCCCTCGAACTGTTCCAGCAAATTGAGATGCCGCTCATGCCCGTACTGGCGCGAATGGAGCGCAACGGTATGCGGCTGGACACCAAGGCGCTGGCACAGAGCAGCGAGGAGTTGCGCGCACAGGCTGTGGCCACCGAAGAACACATCTACGAACTGGCGGGCCACCCCTTCACGATAGCTTCGCCGAAACAGGTGGGCGATGTGCTCTTTGGCGAACTCAAACTGAGCGACAAGGTGCGCAAGACGAAGAGCGGGCAATATTCCACTTCGGAAGAAGTATTGGAGAGCGTGAAGCATAAACACCCGATTGTGGAAGAGATACTGAAATACAGGCGATTGAAGAAGCTCTTGAGCACGTATATCGATGCGCTACCGCAACTGCTTTCGCCCGCAGACGGGCGTCTGCATTCGTCGTTCAACCAGAGCGTGACGGCTACGGGACGCCTATCCTCGAGCAATCCCAACCTCCAGAATATTCCCGTGCGCGGGGAGGATGGTCGCGAGATTCGCCGCGCCTTCGTACCCGAAGAGGGAGGTGTGTTTTTCTCGGCGGACTATTCGCAAATCGAACTGCGCATCATGGCCCACCTGAGTGGCGACGAAGCCCTCATCCGCGACTTCAACGACGGGCGCGACATCCACGCGGCCACAGCTGCGCGCATCTTCAAAAAGCCCTTGGAAGAAATCACCCGCGATGAGCGACGGAAGGCCAAGACTGCCAATTTCGGCATTATCTATGGTATCTCGGCCTTCGGCTTGGCGGAGCGCATGGGCGTCAGTCGCACAGAGGCCAAGGAATTGATAGAGAACTATTTCGACACTTACCCTGGGGTGAAGACGTATATAGAAAGGAGCGTGGAATTGGCACGCGAATTGGGCTACATCGAAACGCTCTTCGGTCGCCGCCGATACTTGCCCGACATCCATTCGCGCAATGCGGTGGTGCGGGGTTACGCGGAGCGCAACGCCGTGAACGCACCCATCCAAGGCACGGCGGCAGACATCATCAAGGTGGCTATGATTCGCATCGACCAACGCCTGCAGCGGGAAGGTTTCCGCGCTAAGATGACGCTCCAGGTGCACGACGAACTCAACTTTACTTGCCCTGCCGATGAACTGCCCCGCCTGCGCGCGATGGTGATTGAGGAGATGGAGGGCGCGTGCCCGATGGCTGTGCCCCTGCTGGCAGACTGCGGGGCTGGCGATAATTGGCTGGAGGCTCATTGATTGTCTGCGCCTTGATTTTGGGATATGGAAAAAGGGCCCTCGCTTTTGCGGGGCCCTTTTTCTATTGGGCGAGATGGGGGCGGGATAATTACGCTGCGCCTGAGGCGCAGCGCCCACCTCGCAATGGGGATGGGGGCGCGGGGCCCCTTTGTTGGCCTTTATGCTTGGGCTAGGGCGGCTCCTAGGGCCTTGGCGGCGCTTAGGGCGTCGGCATTGGGGGACTGCTTCCAGCTGATGGGGGCCTCTACTAGCTTCATCTTCAGTTGTTCGTTGTATTGCTCCATGAGGCGCGGGGCGGCACTGGCCCAGGTGTGACCTCCGAAAATGCCTAGGCGGTGGTTGCTGACCTGACGGCTGGCGAGCCGCTTGAGGAGGTCGTCCACAGCGGGGAAGATACCGCCATTGTAGGTCGGCGCACCGATGGCGAGCGCACTGTAGCGGAAGATGTCGGCCAACACCTCGGACAAGGGGCTGACGGCTAGGTTGTGAACGATGACCTTGCGCATACCTGCCTGCGCTGCTCCACGGGCTACGGCCTCGGCCATACGCGCGGTGTTGCCATACATCGAACCATAGCAAACCACGAGTCCTTCTTCGGTCTCGCCCTCGCTCAGGCGGCGATAGGTATCGATGGCGCGGTCAACGTACTCGGCCCAGACGGGACCGTGGGTGGAGCAGATCATGCGGAGGTCGAGGCCACCGAGTTTCTTGAGAGCGGCACGAACGGGCGGGCAATACTTGCCGAGGATGGTGGCGAAGTAGCGCTCCATCTCGCGGAAGTAGGGCTCTACGTCCATGTTGCGATCGACAACAGCACCATTGAGTGCACCGAAACTGCCGAAGGCATCGCCGCTGAAGAGGATGCCGCGGCCAAGGAGGTAGGTGACCATCGTTTCGGGCCAATGGAGCATGGGGGCCATGTAGAACTGGAGGGTTTCGCTGCCGAGACTCAATAGTTGGCCATCGTTGACGGTGATGTCGCGCGGGGACTGCGGGCCGAAGAAGCCTTGCACCATCTCGTGCGTCTTCTTATTGCCTACGAGTTTTATCTGGGGGTAATATTGTCGGATGAGGGCGATGCTGCCGCTGTGGTCGGGCTCCATGTGGTTGACCACTAAGTAGTCGATGGGGCGGTCGCCTAGGACTGCACGGATATTGTCGAGAAACTCGGCGAAATAGGCCACGTCAACGGTGTCGATGAGGGCCACCTGTTCGTCAACAATAAGGTAGGCATTGTAGCTAACGCCCATAGGGAGGGCCCAGAGGCTCTCAAAACGATGCTTCACGCGGTCGTTTACGCCCACGTAATATACTTTTTCTGTAATCTGCATAGTACAATTTTTTGCAAAGGTAGGAATAATTGGGGAGATTGAGCGGGGTTGGCTTGGTGGAATGATGGGGGCGGGGTAATTTTGCTGGCGATTTGGGCTGGCGCGGAGAAACCGGACGCGGGAAACGCGGACGGATGCGGGGCGCGGACGGGGGACGCGGACGGCGGGGCGCGGGGAAACCGGACGCGGGCGACACACTTTGCGCCTCAGGCGCAAAGCCCCTTCCTTTCCTCCCCATTTTCCTCTTCCTCCTCCCTTTTTCCTCTTCCCCCTCCTCCTTTCCTCTCCCCCTCCCTTTTCCCTTCCTCCCCTCCCCTCTCCTCCTTTTCCTCCTCTCTGGGGCGCGGCCCCTTCCCTCTTTGTCTTTCCTCTTTATATTTATAGCTATGGACTATGCGCATATTGTTGGCCGGATGATTATCATCTTTGGCGTTGTGATGGTGGGTTATTTTTCTGCCAAGCGTGGGCTTTGGGCAGCAGAGCTCAATAAGTATATGTCGGTGTTTGTGCTGAATGTGACGGCGCCGCTGCTTATCCTCTCCTCGGTGATGGGCGATGGGCTAACGTTCGAGCCTGCGGAGATTGGGCAACTGCTGCTGGTGTCGGTGCTCAACTATGTGGTGCTGCTGGGCGCGGCCTATTTCTTCACCTTCGTATGGCGGCTAGACACCTTCCGAAGGGGGCTGTTGCGGTTTATGATTTCCTTTGGCAATGTGACGTTTATCGGTTTCCCCGTGCTGCTCTCCATCTTCGACGAGCGGGCCATCTTCTACGGCGCTGTGCTGACGATACCCTTCAACCTGCTCCTCTTCACCATCGGCATAGAGTTTATTGCGGGCACGGGCAACATCAAGGCGGCTTTCCGTCCGCGCATGCTCCTCTCGCCCTGTGTCGTGACAGCCGTGCTGGCGGCAGTGTTGGCCTTGTTTAAGGTGCAGACGCCTGCGGAGGTGGGCGAGTTTTGCCATCTGATTGGCGACATGACAATACCCTGTGCGCTGCTGATTATCGGCTCGAGCCTGAGTCGCATCCCCGTGCGCGACATGATGGGCAACCGCTTCGTCTATACGATGGCGGCCATCCGCCTGCTGCTCCTCCCGCTATTCGTGCTGGGCCTCTTCCGCCTGATGGGCTTCGACCCCTACGTGACGAATGTGGCGGCGGTGCTGAGCGGTATGCCTGTGGCGGCCAACGGCATTATGTTTTGCATTCGCTATGGCAAGGACGACCGCCTGATGGCGCAAGGAATCTTCCTGAGCACCCTGCTCTCCATCTTCTCCATTCCTTTGCTCTCGCTGATGCTTTGAGGCTGCAGAATCCTTCCATCTAACAGCGATTCAAAAAAGAAGCCGAAACCACGCGAGTATCCTTTGGGAATACTACAGTACTCCCAAAGGATACTCGCGTGGTGACACTATACCTTCAAGATAGAAGTGCAATTATTTCGTCCCCTCCCTCGTCTTCGGAGCGTGGCGGAGAAGGTGACGTTCTTCTCCTGTACGCTAGAGTCTATGAAGGCAGTCTGATCCTTGTCGCTCTTGCGTCCACGACCGTTCTTCCTGTTTTTCCTATCCTCCTCTTCCTTCTTCCTGTCCTCCAAGGCAAGATTGATGCGGATGCTCTCCTTGAGGATAAGTTCCACACCCTTCTCTCAGATACGGTGACGAAAATGGACAAGCTCTGACGAGGCGCAAGGTGCGGATATGCTGAAAGCCCCAAGGCCGCAAAAGTACTGAATGTGACGGGAGGAGGGGGTTCTGCGCGGGGCTTCCTTTAAGTACCTTTTCGTCGAGCCAAAGGGCCAAAGAGAGCCCGCCCGCTTGGACTTGGCGAGAAATCGCACTGAGAAAAGGGCAAGAAGCACGATATAACCACTGATAGCCCCCATACGAATTATCCTGCCGGGTAGCTTCAACTTTGCCTATAGCAATGATAGGAGAATCCATGAACTAACATTTATACATCATTGAGAAACGTTCTACTTTTGCACTGGATTCAAGAAATATATCATACATTAAGAATTAAACGATTATGAACTATCCAATGAT
>CAMBWV010000036.1 GCA_945871755.1 uncultured Bacteroidales bacterium | reverse complement strand
CGCTTCGCTCTGCCCTGGGCTACGAGCAGGTTGCCCCTTCGGGGCGCGCCGAATAACACCCCTAGCCAGCAATAAACCACCTGAGTAGTTACAGAAAAAGTAAATCATCCGTGAAAAAATCCCTCACCTTGGCCACTCTGGCCACCGCCTCCGCGGCCCTGCCAGCCCTTGCCCATCACGGCCAGCCCAGTGGTGCGCGCGACGGCCGCCCCAACGTGATTGTCATCCTGGCCGATGACCTCGGCTATGGCGACCTGTCGTGCTATGGAGCCACCCGCGTGCAGACACCGACGGTTGATAGCCTGGCGCGCTGCGGCACCCGTTTCACCAATGCCCATGCCTGTGCCGCTACGAGCACACCCTCGCGCTACGGTCTGCTCACGGGCGAATATCCTCTGCGCAGGCGGGGCACCGATGTGGCCGCTGGCAATGCGGGGATGATTATCCCGCCCGAACGATATACCGTGGCCGACGTTTTTCGGGCCGCGGGCTACCATACGGCGGCCTTTGGCAAGTGGCACCTCGGCCTAGGCAGTCGCACAGCCGAGCAAGATTGGAACGGGCAATTGGACCAGACGCCCGCCGACCTTGGATTCGACTACCATTATATTATGGCCGCTACGGCCGACCGCGTGCCCTGCGTTTATATTGAGAACGGCCGCGTGGCCAACTACGACGCCAGTGCGCCCATCTACGTGGACTATCGGCGCAACTTCCCCGGCGAGCCCACGGGACGCACACATCCCGAACTCCTCACCAAACAGCGGTCCAGCCACGGGCACGACCAGGCCATTGTGGGAGGCATCGGGCGCATCGGCTATATGAAAGGCGGCGGTCGGGCTCTGTGGCGCGACGAAGATATTGCCGACTCCATCGCAGCCCATGCCGTTCGCTTTATCCACGAGCACCGCGAAGCCCCCTTCTTCCTGTATTTCTGCACGAACGATGTCCACGTGCCGCGTATGCCCCACGAGCGTTTTCGCGGCAAGAGCCCGATGGGCTTGCGCGGCGAAGCCATCCTCCAGTTTGACGAAACGGTGCGCCAGATTACAGATGCCCTGCGCGCCGAGGGCCTGGCCGACAACACGATGATTATCCTCACGAGCGACAACGGCCCTGTGCTTGACGACGGTTACGACGACCGAGCCGTAGAACTGGCAGGCGACCACCGCCCTGGCGGTCCCTTCCGCGGCGGCAAGTATAGTTCGTTCGAGGCCGGCAGCGTTGTGCCCTTCATCGTCTGTGGCACCGACCGCGTTCGCCGAGGCCACGTGAGCAACGCCCTCCTCTCGCAGGTGGACCTCACCGCCACGATGGCGGCCCTCGTTGGCCTCCCCTTGCCCGAGGGTGCCGCCCCCGACAGTCGGCCCTACCTCTCCGCGTGGATGGGGCGCGAGCGCAAGGGACGCGACTGGGCCTTCAAGACCGGCCACCTACATTCCCACATCCTGCGCACGCAGCAGTGGACCTATATCGCACCGAAACCTGGCCCCGCCATTATTCCCTGGGGCCCCGTCATTGAAACGGGCTGCGCTGACGGCCCGCAACTCTATTCCGTGCGCCGCGACGTGGGCCAGCTGAAGAATGTAGCCGACCAGCAACCGCGCGTAGTCAGCCAGATGCAAGAGATACTCGAAAATTTGCAGCTGCCCTGATGCTGGCTAGCACTCCCGCGTTTCTTGAGAACTCACCCAATCATACGAATGCCACGAATGTAAAGAAGGCAATGCCTCCCACATTCGTGGCATTCTTATGTTGATTTCCCAGACGACTATCTGTCCCTATTCGAAAGATTCGTCCGATTCGTTTTGAGAGGCAGAACTAACCGCTAGCGGCTGGTTTCGCGCAGCGTGAAGAGGAACTCCAGGCCACCGCCTTTGCGGTTGCGCACCGTGATAGTGCCACCGTGCATTTGCACCGCGTTGCGCACGATGCTGAGCCCGAGCCCCGTGCCGCCAGCCTCGCGGGTGCGCCCCTCGCTGACGCGGTAGAAGCGCTCGAAGAGGCGGGGCAGGTGCTCGTCGGGGACACCCGCGCCCGTGTCGTAGTAACGGAAGTAGAGCGTTTCGGCTTCGTGGCGATAGCACTCTAGGAAGATTTCCGCGCCAGGGCCTGCATAGCGGATGGAGTTCTCCATCAGGTTGCGCAGGACGGCGTAGAGCAGGGAGTAGTTGCCTTCCACTTCCGCTTCGTCGGGGATGCTGACGTGGATTTGCATATCCGCCTGTTGCGCAGCGGTGGCCAGTTCTTCCTGCACCTCTGCAGCGAGGTCGCTGAGGTTGACCAGTTCGCGGGGCAGGGTGTCGGGCGCCTCTTCCGCCTTCGAGATAAGCGCCACGTCGCGTATGAGATCGCTCAGCCGCACTGCCTGCGCGTAACTGCGCTCCAGAAATATGCGTTGCCGTTCGGGCGAGAGCGCAGGCCCCGACAGGAGCGTTTCGAGATAACCGCGGATGCTGCTCACGGGTGTGCGCAGTTCGTGCGTAATATTGTTGCTCATCTGCTGCTTGAGTGTACGCGTCTTTTCCGCCTGCGTCACGTCCGTCAGTGTCAATTCAAAACTCCCTTCGCCATACACCAACACCTGGATGGCATAACTCGCGCTGCCCGCGCGCACCGTATAGCGGAACACCGAGCCCACCGCGCTGAGGTCCGACTGCGGTGAGGGCGTGCGCGCATTGAGGAAGTCGATGACGGGGCGGAAGGTTTCCGTCTCCCAAATGCGGTCAAGATTCGGCGTGGGGTTGTCGAGAATGGCGTTGACGTATTGCAAGAAGGTGGCGTTGGCCAGCAGTTTGTGACGCTCGGGCGAGAAGATGGCGATACCTCCCTCGAAATAGAGAAAGTGGAGGGCCAGACGTTCGCGCTCCATAGCGATGATTTTGTTGCTGTCCTCCAGTTGGCGATATTTATCAAGGATGGCGCTACCGATGTCACCGAGTTCCGTCTTAGGGAAACGGATATGGTCGTAATCAATGAGGCCGCGGTTGGCCGATTCAATGAATTGGCGGAGGCCCGCAATGGCCTTGCCAAAACGGTCGGAGAGGTAGAGCAAGAGCACAATGACGAAGGGGAAGAGCAGGAGCACGAAAATGGTGAAGATGTTCTCAGGGCGCATGAAGTCCTGCACGTCTTCGTTGTAGGGCAAGGCCACGCGCACCTGAAAGTTGCCATAGTTCTTGGCAAAGTAGAAGTAGGGCCGCTTGGTCGTTTCGCTCTGCCGCACGTCGTAACTCTCACCCGCCTTCCAAGCCTCGCGCACCTCGGGCCGCGAGTTGTGGTTGGAGGGCGAGCGGATGGCCAGGCTGTCGGATTCATACGCTACCTGTCCGCCACGCGCTATAATGGTCGTGCGCATTTCGGGAGCAGCCACAAGGGCCGAGTCGCCACCCGCGCGATGCTGTGCGGCCACAATGTCGGCATAACTACGCAAGCGGGCCGCCATGAGTTGCTCGCGATACACCACTTCGCGGTGGTGCTGGAAAACCATCAGCACCACGGCAAACACGACAAAGACTGCCGTGAAATTGATAAGGAGTTTCGTACGATACGTCATGGGAGACGTCTTTTTTAATAGGAATTAGTAATGAGCTAGCAGCCGCAGGCTGCGATGAAACTAGGGGACGCAGTCCCCGAATGAAACTAGGAAGCCGTAGGCTTCCGTTGAAACTAGGTCGCGAAGCGACCGTTGAAACTAAGGGGACGCAGTCCCCGACTGAAAAGCTCGCGAAGCGACCGCTAAGCCTCCAGGCAATAGCCATAGCCTTGGCGATTGGTCAGGCGCGTGCCCTCCGTGCCCAGTTTGCGACGGATGCGGGCAATGTGGACATCGACGGTGCGGTCGAGCACGTAACTCTCGCCGCGCCAAACCTGCGCCAGAATCTCTTCGCGCGAAAAGACGCGGCCCGGGTGGCGCAGCAGCAAGCAGAGAATGCCCAGTTCCTTGGGCGAGAGGCGCACCTCCTCGCCGTTGACGAGCACCACCTTGCGCAAGAGGTCCGCCATGATGCCGCCCGAATGGATGGTTTGTGCCGCCTTCTCGTCCTGCGTCTCCGAGGTGGAAACACGTTCATGCCGCCGCAGCACAGCCTTCACGCGGGCCAGCACTTCCTGGAGCGAGAAGGGCTTGGCGATATAGTCGTCGGCCCCCGTAGCAAAGCCTTTCAGCAGGTCGGCCTCCGTGTCCTTGGCCGTCAGGAAGATGATGGGCACATCGTTGTGTTGGCGCCGTAGTACCTCGGCAAACTGGAAGCCCGACATGCCGCCCATCATCACATCAAGCAGCAATAGGGCGTGCTGCGACGTAAGCACCTGCATTGCCGCCTCCGCCGATTCAGCTGTGTCAACGAGGTAGCCCGCCTGCTCCAGATTGAATTGGAGGATTTCGCGCAAGTCTGGTTCGTCATCAATAACGAGGATTCGTGTTTCGTTCATAAGGGAAAGATTGATAGGGCGGGGCAACCGCCCCATTTTGATGGTGCAATATTACGAATAGTTTTGCGAAGAGGCACGCCTCGGGCGGTTAATATTGTGTTAAGGAAGGTCCTACAAATTTCTAGTTCATGGTTTCACTGCTTCAGCACACATTTTCGTTCCTATGTAGGAAAAAGCCAACGCCCACCGCCCGATGGGCCAACGCCCACCGCCCGATGGGCGAACGCCCATGGGCCGATGGACGATCGCCCACGGGGCGGTGGGCGCTGACTTTCTCAAAGAGAAAAACGAAAACAGCAGGCACGGCAACAGCGTTTAGGCATTTGTGATCATTCAGAAGGGGCGAAAACTCCCTTCTTACTCCTTATATAACTCCCTTCTTACTCCTTATATATATAATAGGTATATGTCGCATCGCTTCGCCACATGCCTGTCCGCGCCAATCCTCCATCCGCCTTCACAGAATTGTAACCGCCTTGTAACTTTCCCGTCACAACATCCTTGCAACTTTGCACCAGCAAACGTATTCACTCATTAACGATTATATATGGAATGGATTTATCTGGGAATGGTTATATTCCTGTTTGTGCTGGCTGCCTTCGACCTTTGGGTCGGTGTGAGCAATGATGCTGTTAACTTCTTGAACTCTGCCATCGGTTCCAAGGTGGCGCGCTTTCGCACCATTGTGATGGTGGCTGCGCTGGGCGTGTTCTGCGGTGCCGTGATGAGCGACGGCATGATGGACATTGCGCGCCACGGCATCTTCCGCCCTGAGATGTTCCACTTTGAGGAAGTCATGTGCATCTTTGTGGCGGTCATGGTGACCGACATCGTGCTGCTCGATGTGTTCAATACGTTGGGCATGCCTACTTCTACCACCGTTTCGATGGTGTTTGAACTCCTCGGCGCTACCTTCGCCCTGACCATGCTCAAGATGCAGGACGCGCCGTCCGCCGCAGCCTTTGGCGACTATATGAATACGGACAAGGCGTTGCAGGTGATCCTGGCCATCTTCCTGAGTGTGGCCGTGGCCTTCGTGTTTGGTGCGCTCATACAATGGGTGGCGCGCCTCGTGTTTACGTTCCACTATCGCAATGGTCGCCTGAGCCGCAAGGTGGGCCTCTTTGGCGGCCTTGCCATTACGGCCATCGTGTATTTCATGCTCTTCAAGGGCCTGAAGCATCTCTCCTTTATGACGCCCGAGGTTAAGGAGTGGATTGACGACAACGTATGGATGGTGCTGGGCGTTACCTTCGTCTTCTTCACCCTCCTGATGCAAGGGTTGCACGCCTTGAAGGTGAATGTTTTTCGCATTGTGGTGCTCACGGGTACGTTTGCCCTGGCCACCGCCTTTGCGGGCAACGACCTCGTGAACTTCATCGGTGTGCCCCTGGCAGGCTTCTCCTCCTTCACCGACTTTGCTAATTCTGGCGCCACCGACCCCGCGGCCTTCGCCATGGATTCGCTCAACGGGCCGGCCACTACGCCCCTCGTATTCCTGATAGCCGCAGGTGTGATTATGGTCGTTTCGCTGGCCACCTCGAAGAAGGCGCACAATGTGGTGAAGACCGAAGTGGGCTTGGCGCGCAGTGGCGAAGGCGAGGAGATGTTTGGTTCGTCGCGCGTGGCCCGCAGTTTGGTGCGCTGGGGCAATGCCGTAGGCGAGGCTGCCGTGCGCTGGACACCCGCCCCCGTGCGCAATTGGGTGGACAATCGTTTCCGCGGCGAGGCTCAGCCCGAGGCGGAAGGTGCCGCCTACGACCTGGTGCGCGCATCGGTGAACCTCGTTGTGGCAGCCCTGCTCATTGCGCTCGGCACCTCCTTGAAGCTCCCCCTCTCTACCACGTACGTCACCTTCATGGTGTCGATGGGTTCGTCGTTGGCCGACCGCGCATGGAGCCGCGAGAGTGCCGTGTTCCGCATCACGGGTGTGCTGACCGTTATCGGTGGTTGGTTTATCACGGCCGGCGTGGCCTTCACCGCTTGCTTCTTCGTGGCCCTCACGATGTACTACGGCGGCATCGTTGCCATGGCCATTCTGGTGGCCGCTGGCCTGTTCGCCCTCATTCACAGCCAGCGCCGCTACAAGGCCGAGCAGAGCAAGACGGCCGACGGCGACCTGCTCTTCACGCAGATGCTCACCGAGCAGGACGCAAAAGCCATCCTGCCCATGCTCGAACGCCACCTCAACGTGGCCTCCAGCGAAATCCTCCTGCGCTATGCCGACGAACTCTCCGATACGGTTGATGGTCTGCGCACAGAGTCCTTGCGCCCGATGCGCCGTGCCGAGAAGAGTCTCCGCAGCGAGAAGCGCGTGCTGAAGAACCTGCGCCGCCGCGAAATCATCTGCTTGCGCCGCACCGCGCCCGAGACGGCCATCCGCCTTAGCACCTCCTTCAACCTGGCCCACAACGCGCTGCGCCAGCTACACTACGGACTGGTGCGTATCTCGGAGCCAGCCCTGGAGCACGTGGACAATCACTTCACGCCCTTGCAGGAAGGCGGATTCCAGTCGGCCCATCCCTTGCTCCATTGGGGCGAACTGGCACGACAGGCTGCCGACTGTCTGCGCCACCAGCGCATCGGCGAAATCGAGGGACTGCGCAACGAGTGCCAACAGTTGCGCGAGGAGTTTATCCGCCTGCGCAACACGCTCCTCTCCGAGCTGAGTGCGAAGGATGTCAACCTGACCGCTGCTACCCTTCACCTTCACCTGGTGCAGGAGGGCGAACAACTTTGTGTGGAACTGCGCCGACTGCTGGGCAGTATGCGCCAATTTCGTGAACAACAATGAAGCAGCCCGCCCACATTCCCGCCGCGCTGACGCTCTTTGTCGCCAGCCTCTTGCCCATTCCGAGCCACGCAGACAGTATTCCCGAAAGCCGCTGGAAACAGTGGTTGCCCAAGGTCAGCGGAACCATCCGCGCCAAGGGTGAATACCAGACGGAGGAGCAGCAGGGCCGCTTTGAAGTGCGCAACGCCCGCGTCAGTCTGGAGAACAACGACAACGCGCCCATTGGCTATCGCGCCGAAATCGACCTCTCCGACGAGGGAAAAATCAAAATGCTCGATGCCTACGTGGGCTACCAGCCCATCCGCGGCATGAAGATACGCCTCGGACAGATGCGCGTGCCCTTCAGCATCGACGCCCACCGCTCGCCCCATCGCCAGTACTTCGCCAACCGCTCCTT
>CAMBWV010000035.1 GCA_945871755.1 uncultured Bacteroidales bacterium | reverse complement strand
CCTCGGCGATAACCTCTGTGCCGATATTATCCTTAATGCCTTGCGAAGTCTTGTTTTTCAGGAGCGTGAGGAGCTTGTCAATCATAATGCCCTTGAGCTCGGCAGCCTCGGCTTCAAACTTTTCGTCGAGCTTCTGGAGTTCCACCTTATCAGCAGCCTTAGAAGCACGATTCTTGATGGCTTTGGAGTAAAGCTTGCGGTCAATCACGACACCCGAGAGAGAGGGGTTGGCCTTCAAAGAAGCGTCCTTCACGTCGCCGGCCTTGTCGCCAAAGATGGCGCGGAGGAGTTTTTCTTCGGGCGTGGGGTCACTCTCACCCTTCGGCGTAATCTTACCAATCATGATATCGCCAGGCACGATGCGGGCACCGATGCGGATGATACCATTCTCGTCAAGGTCCTTGGTAGCATCCTCGCTGACGTTGGGAATATCATTGGTGAGTTCCTCCATACCGCGCTTGGTCTCGCGCACTTCGAGAGAGAATTCGTCCACGTGAACAGAAGTAAGAATATCATCGCGAACGAGACGTTCGTTGAGCACGATGGCGTCCTCGTAGTTGTAACCCTTCCAAGGCATGTAGGCCACGAGAAGGTTGCGACCGAGAGCGAGCTCACCATTTTCAGTAGCGTAACCTTCGGTGAGGATGTCGCCCTTCTTGACGCGCTGTCCCTTCTCGCAGATGGGACGGAGGTCAATGGTCATATTCTGGTTGGTACGACGGAACTTGGGAATCTCGTATTCCTTCGTGGCAGAGTCGAAGCTGACAAACTCTTCGTCCTCGGTGCGGTCGTAGGTGATACGAATGGTCGTAGCGTCCACATAGTCAATCACGCCATCGCCTTCGGCCGTAATCATGGTGCGAGAATCTTCGCAAACCTGCTTTTCAATACCCGTACCTACGATAGGCGCTTCGCTGCGGATAAGGGGAACGGCCTGGCGCATCATGTTCGAACCCATCAACGCACGGTGAGCATCGTCGTGCTCAAGGAAGGGAATCAGCGATGCTGCGATAGAGGCAATCTGCTGAGGAGCCACGTCCATGAGGTCAACCTGTGCAGGGGGAACGACGGGATAGTCGGCATCCTGACGGCACTTCACTTTATCGCGGATGAAGCTACCATCTTCGCGGAGAGGTGCGTTACCCTGACCGATAATCTTTCCTTCTTCCTCTTCGGCACTGAGATAGACAACGTTGTTGTTGTCAAGGTCGGCCACAGAGTCCTTGATGACACGATACGGGGTCTCAATGAAACCGAGTTCGTTAATCTTGGCATAGACACAGAGGGAAGAAATCAGACCGATGTTAGGACCTTCAGGGCTCTCGATAGGACAGAGGCGGCCGTAGTGCGTATAGTGTACGTCGCGCACTTCGAAACCGGCACGTTCACGAGACAGACCGCCAGGACCGAGGGCGGAGAGACGGCGCTTGTGCGTCACTTCGGCCAGCGGGTTGGTCTGGTCCATGAACTGCGACAGGGCATTTGTACCAAAGAAACTGTTGATAACGCTGGAAATCGTCTTGGCGTTAATCAGGTCGGTCGGGGTGAACACTTCGTTGTCGCGAACGTTCATGCGCTCACGAATGGTGCGGCTCATACGGGCCAAACCGATGGCGAACTGATTGCTCAGCTGTTCGCCGACCGTACGCACGCGGCGGTTGCTGAGGTGGTCGATATCATCAACGGCAGCCTTGGAGTTGATAAGCTCCACGAGATACTTGATAATCTCAATGATATCCTGCTGCGTGAGTACGCGAACGTTCTCATCGGTGTCAAGGTTCAGCTTCTTGTTGATACGATAGCGGCCCACTTCGCCGAGGTCGTAGCGCTTCTCTGAGAAGAAGAGGTTGTTGATGACTTCGCGTGCACTGGCATCGTCGGCGGGGTCTGCGTTGCGGAGCTGACGATAGATGTAGAGCACGGCTTCCTTCTCGGAGTTGCTGGGGTCCTTCTGGAGGGTATTAAATATAATGGAGTAGTCGGAAGCAGTTGCCTCTTCATTGTGAATAAGGATAGACTGCGCACCGCTTTCGATAATTTGGTCAATATGCTCGGCTTCGAGAATGGTCTCGCGATCGAGAATCACCTCGTTACGCTCAATGGAAACTACTTCGCCAGTATCTTCGTCCACGAAGTCTTCCACCCAGCTCTTCAATACGCGGGCAGCCAACTTACGACCAACAGCCTTCTTCAGGTTGGTCTTGTTCACCTTGTATTCCTCGGCCAGATTGAAGATTTGCAGAATCTCCTTGTCGGTTTCAAAACCGATGGCACGGAGGAGTGTCGTCACGGGCAACTTCTTCTTACGGTCGATGTAAGCGTACATGACATTGTTGATGTCTGTCGCAAACTCTATCCACGAACCCTTGAAGGGGATGATACGTGCGGAATACAGCTGTGTGCCGTTGGCGTGGATGCTAGAACCAAAGAATACGCCAGGCGAGCGGTGCAACTGAGATACGACTACGCGCTCTGCACCATTTATAATAAAGGTACCGTTATCGGTCATGTAGGGAATAGGACCGAGGAAAACATCCTGGATGACGGTACCGAAGTCCTCGTGGTCGGGGTCGGTACAATAAAGTTTGAGTTTGGCCTTCAGGGGCACACTATAGGATAGTCCGCGCTCAAGACATTCCTTGATACTATAGCGAGGCGGGTCGATATAGTAATCCAAGAATTCCAGTACAAAGTTGTTGCGAGTATCAGCGATAGGGAAATTCTCAGCAAAAACTTTGTACAGGCCATCGTTTTTACGCAATTCAGAAGGAGTGTCAAGCTGCAGGAAATCCTTGAAGGACTTTAGCTGTACGTCCAAGAAATCGGGATAAGGCATTGGATTCTTGACGGACGCAAAGTTGACGCGTTGATTGATTACTCTGGATGCCATTCGTTGGAGGTTAAGTTCGAAGTGGGGCTAGCAGGAAGCAGGAAAGGAATCAGGAAAGGAATCAGGCTGCGCTGCGGAGGAACCGCGCGGGCGTGGGCTAACGCTTTTCCGACGCGCCATTCCGTCCTGCCGCATTCGAATATAAGAATATGGGAGATTTATAGACACAAAAAGGTTAAGAACCCTCTACCAGAGGATTCTTAACCGAGCCCTTTTTACAGGGATAATAGATTAGGCGAGTTCTACCTCAGCACCAGCCTCTTCGAGAGCCTTCTTCAGTGCTTCAGCTTCTTCCTTAGCAACGCCTTCCTTCAGCTTGCTGGGGATACCATCAACGAGGTCCTTAGCTTCCTTCAGACCAACACCGCAAGCTTCCTTAACGGCCTTAACGACCTGGAGCTTAGCAGCGCCTGCGCTCTTCAGAACTACGTCGAAAGAGGTCTTCTCCTCAGCAGCAGCTGCACCAGCAGCGGCGGGAGCAGCAACAGCAACAGCTGCAGCAGCGGGTTCAATACCATACTCCTCCTTGAGGACAGTTGCCAACTCGTTTACTTCTTTTACAGTCAAATTTACCAATTCTTCTGCGATAGCTTTAATATCTGCCATAATTGTATGTATTAATTTGTTTTTGAATGCTTGGTTTGTTTGTTCGGTCAATCCGTAAGGGTTGAATCCGTAAAATTATTCGGGACGTTCGCCCAGGGTCTTCAGCACGCCGTGGATAGTCTGACCACCGCTCTGGAGAGCAGAAACGACGTTCTTGAGGGGAGACTGGAGGAGGCCCACAACTTCGGCGATAACCTCGTTCTTGCTCTTGATTGCGCAGAGAGCGTCGAGATTCTCAGCACCTACATAGAAGCCTTCTTCTGCGTATGCAGCCTTCAGACCAGGGATACCGTTCTTGCTAACTTCCTTGATGAGCTTTGCAGGGCTGTTGGCTACGTTCGTGAAGAACACAGCGGTTGTGCCCTTGAGCACGGGGTAGAGGGGAGAGTAGTCAATTTCTGCTGCTTCGAATGCCTTCTCAAGGAGGGTATTCTTCGCAACGACCATCTTAATCTCTGCGCCGAAGCACTTTCTTCTCAGGTCGCTGGTAGCCTCGGCGTTCATGCCGGTTACATCTACCAGATAGAAGTGAGCATATTCTTTCAGTTTCTCACCGAGTTGTTCGATGATAATAGCTTTATCTTCCTTTCTCATGATTCAATTTTAGATTAGTTTTCATCAACTGATTTGGGGTCAACTTTGATACCCTTACTCATCGTCGAGGAAAGATAAATACTCTTGATATAGGTACCCTTAGCAGTAGCGGGCTTGAGCTTGTTGATGGTAGCGATGAACTCCTTGGCGTTACCGACAATCTGCTCGGGGGTGAAGGACACCTTACCGATAGAAGTGTGAACGATACCGGTCTTGTCAACCTTGAAGTCGATCTTACCCTGCTTTACTTCGCGTACAGCCTTGGCAACATCCATAGTTACGGTGCCGCTCTTGGGGTTAGGCATCAAGCCACGGGGACCGAGCACGCGGCCCAGTGCACCAATCTTACCCATGATAGCGGGCATAGTGATGATGACGTCGACATCAGTCCAGCCACCCTTGATTTTCTCAATGTATTCGTCCAGACCTACGTAGTCAGCACCAGCTTCCTTAGCGGCAGTCTCCTGATCGGGAGTACAGAGGCAGAGCACGCGAACGGTCTTACCAGTACCATTGGGAAGAGATACGACACCACGAACCATCTGGTTAGCCTTACGGGGGTCAACACCCAGACGTACATCGATATCCAACGAAGCATCAAACTTAGTAGTGGTGATTTCCTTCACCAGTACGGCAGCTTCTTTCAAGGTGTAAGCCTTTCCTGCTTCAATCTTGTCGGCGACCAGCTTCTGATTTTTTGTCAGTTTACTCATTGATAATAGCTTTGTCTTTGTTGATAAAATTGAAGTTAATATTAAGCGGGAAAGTCACCCTTTACAGTGATACCCATGCTACGTGCAGTACCAGCCACGAGTCTCATAGCAGCTTCTACAGTGAAGCAGTTGAGGTCAGGCATTTTGTCCTCAGCGATGGCCTTCACCTGATCCCAGGTGATTTCGGCAATCTTGTTACGGTTGGGCTGTGCAGAACCACTCTTCTTCTTGGCAGCCTCGAGCAGCTGAATAGCTACGGGAGGAGTCTTTACGATGAAGGAGAAGGACTTGTCGTTGTAGTAAGTGATCACAACGGGGAGCACCTTACCAGCCTTTTCCTGAGTTCTGGCGTTGAACTGCTTGCAAAAATCCATGATATTGATACCCTTGGAACCGAGAGCGGGACCTACGGGAGGTGAAGGATTTGCAGCGCCACCTTTAATCTGTAATTTGATTAATCCAGCAACTTCTTTAGCCATTGTTTCTTATTTGATTGATTGGTTTATGAGATTGAATATCGGCACGTAACAAATACCTTATTCTTTCTCGACTTGCGTAAAACCAAGGTCGAGACCTGTGCTGCGGCCGAAGACCTTGACGGTCACGGTCACCTTCTTCTTCTCGTTGTCCACCTTTTCGATGACACCCGAGAAACCGCTGAAGGGACCATCGGTCACTTTCACTGCCTCGCCCTCCACGTAGGGGATGACGACGTCAACAAGGTCTTCTTGCATCTCGTCGACCTTACCGAGGATTCTGTTCACTTCGCTTTCACGGAGGGGAGTTGGATTGTCCATGCCTCCCAAGAATCCTAACACATTAGGCGTGTTGCGCAGGATGTGAACGGTTTCGCCCACCAGCGCAGCTTCAACCAGGACATAGCCGGGAAGATAAGTTCTCTCTTTTACGATACGCTTGCCGCCACGTACTTGGATTACCTTTTCAGTCGGAATTAAGACCTGAGAGACATGGTCCCCCAGGCGTCCATTCTTGATTTCAGCATCAATGTATTCCTTAACTTTGGCTTCCTTGCTACTGACAGCACGTAGAACGTACCAAGACTTTTCTACTGCCATTGTCTTTATGCTTTAGGATATACCATCTCCATGACGAACTTAAACACTGAGTCCTCAGCGAACACTACCAATGCGATAATGATGGAAGCTACTAATACTACTATCGCAGTGTGGGTGAGCTCCCTACGGTTCGGCCATGTGGTTTTATGAGCTAGTTCTTCGTAAGATTCCTTACAATAAGTAACGAATTTTTTCAACATAGTTATTGTTTTTAGCACGGGAAGAGAGGCTCGAACTCCCGACACCTGGTTTTGGAGACCAGTGCTCTACCAACTGAGCTATTCCCGTAGATAAGTCCCTGCCACGAGGGGCAAGGACTTTTGGAGGTATGTCTTCGAGTAATACCCGAGCGGGATATTAGTCGAGGATTTCAGTGATCTGACCAGAACCAACGGTGCGGCCACCTTCACGGATAGCGAAGCGAAGACCTACGTTCAGAGCCACAGCGTAGATGAGTTCTACAGTGATCTCAACGTTGTCACCGGGCATAACCATCTCAGTACCTTCGGGCAGGTGGATTTCACCGGTGCAGTCCATAGTACGGAGATAGAACTGGGGACGATACTTGTTGCCGAAGGGAGTGTGACGACCACCTTCTTCCTTCTTGAGGACGTAGATAGAAGCCTTGAAGGACTTGTGAGGCTTGATAACACCCGGGTGAGTGATTACCATACCACGACGAACTTCGTTCTTGTCGATACCACGGAGGAGGAGACCTACGTTGTCACCAGCTTCACCCTGATCGAGGAGCTTGCGGAACATTTCAACGCCAGTTACAACAGACTTCTTGTCTTCACCGAGACCGAGAATCTGAACTTCGTCACCTACCTTGATGATACCAGTCTCAACACGACCAGTAGCAACGGTACCACGACCAGTGATAGAGAAGACGTCCTCAACGGGCATCAAGAAGGGCTTATCGCGGTCACGCTCGGGCTCCTGAATCCAGTTGTCAACGGCATCCATGAGCTGCATTACGCTGTCAACCCACTTAGCTTCGCCACCGAGTGCACCGAGTGCAGAACCACGGATGATAGGAGTATCCTCTTCGAATTCGTACTGAGCGAGGAGTTCACCCATTTCCATTTCAACGAGTTCGAGCATTTCCTCATCGTCAACCATGTCGCACTTGTTGAGGAACACTACGAGACGGGGAACGTTCACCTGACGAGCGAGCAGGATGTGCTCACGAGTCTGAGGCATAGGACCATCGGTAGCAGCTACTACGATGATAGCACCGTCCATCTGAGCAGCACCAGTAACCATGTTCTTCACGTAGTCAGCGTGGCCCGGGCAGTCCACGTGAGCGTAGTGACGCTTAGCGGTTTCATACTCGATGTGAGCAGTGTTGATGGTGATACCACGTTCCTTTTCTTCGGGAGCGTTGTCAATCTGATCGAAAGACTTCACATCTTCGCTACCGAAACCCTTATCGTGCAGCACCTTAGAGATAGCAGCAGTAAGGGTAGTCTTACCGTGGTCAACGTGACCGATAGTACCGATGTTTACGTGCGGTTTGGTACGCACGAAAGTTTCTTTAGCCATAGCTTTGTTATTATTTTAATTGTAAGTAAATGCGATAAAAGCCAAAAGCCCCTCTTACGGGCTTTATCCACTAATCCCTTGCTGAACCTATTCAAAAATATTCAAGAAGTAATTGGGGAGAATTACACTAAATACCCTTTAGCAATAGTCTTTCACATAAGAGATAGTTGAGCTGCTAGTGAGACTTGAACTCACGACCTCTTCCTTACCAAGGAAGTGCTCTACCGCTGA
>CAMBWV010000034.1 GCA_945871755.1 uncultured Bacteroidales bacterium | reverse complement strand
AGTGGAAGAACATCGGCCCCGTGCCCCACAAGGCTTCCGAGGTGGTGTGGAAACGTTTCAATACGGCTTGCAACTACTTCTTCGACAAGAAGAACGAGGCTACGGCCAGCGTACGCCAGGAGGAGGATGCCAACCTTATTAAGAAGGAAGGCATCATCGAAGCCCTCAAACAACTCCTCGAGAATCCCGAAGGCGATGTCCTCGCTCAGGTGCGCGAACTGCAAGCCGCCTGGAACGAGGTGGGCCACGTGCCCTTCCGCAAGAAGGAGAAGATTTACCGCCGCTACCGCGAAGTGTGCGACAAACTCTATGAGGGTCTGCACGCCAAGGCTGACCGCCGCCGCATGGAGCATTTCAAGAAGTCGGTGGGCGAAAAGGGAGGCAGCGAACTCCAGCGCGAGCGCAACCGCCTGATGAATGCCTACGAGGCCAAACGTCAGGAAATCCAAACCTATGAGACCAACCTCACCTTCCTCAATGCCAAGTCGAAGTCGGGTAACAGCCTCCTCGGCGAATTGGCCAAGAAGGTGGAACGCCTCAAGGAGGAACTCGCACAGATTGCCGAAAAGGTAAAAGCGGTCAACGAACAACTCAAGGCCGAAAAGGAATAAACGCCCTCTAGCCTCTTTGCTGGGACCACCCAAATACCGAGGCAAACACAATATGCGCGCCCCGATGGAGCAGGAAAATCGCCAGCCCATTGGGGCGCGCTTCTACTTGAACGCCATACGAAAGAGGAAAAAGGACAATACCAATCCTGATTCCCCACAGCAGAAATGTGCACAGCCAGAATGTGCTCTGCGCCTAAGGCGCAGAGGCGCTAAGGCGCATCATTTCCCATTCCCTAATAGAAAGCCACAAAAGAAAGTGTCCCCAATAAAAGCCTGGTTCCTAGCAGCAAGACCCAAGACGCTGACCGCCGCCCTCATTCCCGTATTTACGGCGTCGGCGTTGGCGTATAGCCATGGGCAGTTTCAACCGTTGGCTGCCTTATACTGCGTGCTCTTTGCCACGTGGATGCAGATAGCGGCCAACCTTATCAATGATTTCTACGATTTCCGCCGCGGCACAGACGGCCCTGAGCGTCTAGGCCCTGAGCGCGCGATGGCGCAAGGGTGGATAAAGCCGCGTGCCATGCGCATAGGCATTGCCGTCACGCTTATGCTGGCTTGCAGTGCGGGCAGTGCGCTCTTGGCAGCCTCTCCCACGCCCACCTTGCTCGTTGGCGTAGGAGTGGCCTGCGTTGTCTTTGCTTTTCTCTATACGACCCTGCTCAGTTATTGCGGCCTGGGCGACTTGCTCGTCTATGTCTTCTTCGGCATTGTTCCCGTTTGGGGCACGTACTATGTGCAGGCGGGAGAGACCGTGCCCGAAGTGTGGTGGCTGGCGGCCGCCTGCGGTCTGATGATTGACACCCTCTTAATTGTCAATAACTACCGCGACCGCGATACCGACCGCCGCACAGGCAAGCGCACGCTCATCGTCATGCTCGGCGAGCGCTTCGGCCGCTATGACTACTTGGCGCACGGTGCCGCCGCCTACGTATGCGCCGCCATGCTGGCCCTCTACGGCCATCTCTGGGTAGCCGTCCTCGCCATGCTCTACCTCCTGCCGCATTACCTGACCTGGCGCAAGATGGTAGAAATCCGCGAAGGCCGCGCCCTCAACCGCATCCTAGGATTCACCTCCCGCAATATGCTCCTCATGGGCATCCTCATCACCCTAGCCCTCCTCATAGAGAAGCGAGAAATCATAGGCACCCTCTTCTAAGGGGAGGGACGGCCAAGCCGCCCCAAGAATGTCGCGAGCCCAGATTAACCGGAATCTCTAGAATTTCTAGATTTTCTAGAATTTCTAGAATTTCTAGATTCTCTAGATTCTCTAGATCCTCTAGAATCCTCGAGCATCCTCCCCCAAAAAACCAACCACCATGCAAAAAGACACCCTAAACGAGCTAGGCGAAAAGCCAGTAGGCCGCCTGCTCATGCAATACGCCATCCCCGCCATTATCGCCATGACCGCCTCCTCCTTGTATAATATTGTGGACGGCATCTTCATCGGCCAAGGCGTGGGCGAGAAGGCTATCATGGGCTTGGCGCTGACCAATCCCATCATGTCGCTCACCGCCGCCTTTGGTGCAATGGTCGGTGTCGGTGCGGCCACACTGATGAGCATCCGCTTGGGGCAGAAGGATTACCACACCGCGCAGCGCATCCTAGGCAACGTCCTAATTATGAACGTGGCCATGGGCTTGATTCTCGGTCTCGTGCTTCAGGCCTTCCTCACGCCCATCCTGCGCTTCTTCGGTGCGAGCGACGACACCCTTCCCTATGCCTACGACTTCATGACCGTCATTCTGATTGGCAATGTCGTCACCCACCTTTACCTGGGCCTCAACGCCATGCTCCGCTCTACGAACCGCCCCAAGGAGGCGATGTATGCCACCTTCGGCACCGTCATTATCAACATCCTCTTGGCTCCCCTCTTCATCTTCGTCTTCGGTTGGGGCATCCGCGGAGCCGCCCTCGCCACGATTCTGGCGCAATGCTGTATGCTTGTGTGGCAGTTTCACCTTTTCTCCGACCGCCGTCAGTTCATTCATCTGCAGCGCGAGCAGGTGCGCCCCGACTTCCGCATCATGCGCGATTCGATGACCATCGGTTTGCCGCAGTTCCTCGTCAATGCCTGTGCCTGTTTGCTGGCTGTCATCGTCACGCGCTCCATGGCCGAGTACGGTGGCGACGTGGCCGTGGGCGCTTTTGGTATCACCAACCGCCTCCTGATGCTCATCGTCTTTGTGGTCATCGGTCTCAATCAGGGTATGCAGCCCATCGCAGGCTACAACTTCGGCGCGCGCCGCTACGCCCGCCTCGAGCGCGTCGTCAAACTCACCATCCTTGTGGCCACCTGCATCACCACGTTGGGTTTCCTCGTCGGCACTTTCTTTGCCACGCCCTGCGTGCAGATATTCGCCAAGGATGCGCCCGAACTCATCGGCGAGTCGGCCCATGGCCTGCGCATTGTCGTGATGATGTTTCCCTTGATAGGCATGCAAATCGTTTCGACCGCCTTCTTCCAGAGTATCGGCAGCCCAGGCAAGAGCATCTTCCTCTCCCTTTCGCGCCAGATGATTTTCCTCTTGCCAGCCCTTCTCCTCTTGCCCCATTTCTTCGAGAGTCCCACGGACGGCGTCTGGTATGCCATGCCCCTCTCCGACGCTTTGGCCTCAGTGCTTTCCTTCATCCTGCTCGTTCGGCAAATCCGCATACTACGAGCCCTGCAAGTAGCATAATCGTATCATATCAACGGTCTCTGACTCCCCCCTAAAAAATTAAATGCTCCGACTATCGAGCTAGCAGCCGAAGGCTGCGTTGAAACAGGAAGCCCAAAGGCTTCCCTGAAACCAGGAAGCCGCAGGCTTCCGTTGAAACTAGGGCGCGCAGCGCCCGTCTGAAACTAGGTCGCAAAGCGACCGAAACCCCCACCACTATGGATATACAGAACCAGTTGCATCCCACCTACGAGAACGACCTCAGTTCTCCCATCACCACCGACCCTGCGCCCTACGTTCTCACCATCGGGCGCCAGTTGGGCAGTGGCGGTCGCGCCATCGGCAAACTGCTGTCCGAGGAGTTGGGCATTGCCTACTACGACAAGGAAATCCTCTCGTTGGCCGCCGAGGAAAGCGGGTTCAACCCCGAACTGTTCGAGCGAAACGACGAGCGCAAGGGCTTCTTCCGCTCCATGCTCGGCACCATCACACCCATTATCAGCGGCAACGGCGATTTCTATGCCAGCAGCGTGAGCGACGAAAACCTCTTCCGCATCCAGAGCGACGCCATCCGCAAGGCGTCCAAGCGCGGCTCGTGCCTCTTCATCGGTCGCTGTGCAGACTACATCCTGCGCGACCATCCGCGTTGCGTCAACGTATTCATCTCTGCCGACCCTGCCGACCGCCTGAAGCGCATCTGCGAGCAGGCGAACGTCACGCCCAAGGTGGCGCAGCGCATGATGGAGCACGGCGACGAGAAGCGCGCCGCCTTCTACAACTTCTACAGCGCCAACACCTGGGGAGCCGCCGAAACCTACCACCTCTGCATCAATTCCTCCGTGCTAGGCATTGAGGCCACGGCACAGTTCATCAAACAGTTTGCCCTCCGCAAACTCGGTCTATAGTTCCGCCAGATATTATGAAGCGAATAGGACTGCTCAGCGATACGCACGGCTATTGGGACGATCGTTTTGCGAAATACTTTGCCGAGTGCGACGAAATCTGGCACGCGGGCGACATCGGTTCGATGGAAGTGGCCGACCGCCTGGCCGACCTCTGCACCCTGCGCGCCGTCCACGGCAATATTGACGGCGGCGATGTGCGACGCCTCTTCCCCGAGGTGTTGCGCTTCCGCGTGGAGGAGGCCGATGTTCTGATGAAACACATCGGCGGATACCCCGGCAACTACGACCGCAGCATCCGCGCAAAAATCCAAGCCAATCCGCCCCGCCTCTTCATCTCCGGTCACTCCCACATCCTAAAAGTCCTCTACGATAAATCCCTCGACTGCCTCCACATCAATCCCGGTGCCGCAGGCCGCCAAGGCTGGCAGCAAGTGCGCACCCTCGTCCGCTTCACCATCGACGGCTGCCAGTTCAAGGATTTGGAGGTGGTGGAGTTGGGGGAATGAGGAATTAGGAATGAGGAATGAGGAATTCCCCTCCTCTCCCGTCCTCTTTCATCCTCTCCCATCCTCTTCCATCCTCTTTCATCCTCAAAAAAAGCGCCCCAAAAAAATAAATATCTTTTAACGTCCAGCCGCTCCACATCGCCCAAAAAACCACCTACATGACGGAGAAAAAATCCGCAGACTCCAAGAAAAAAATTTCTCAGTAATGTAAAAAAATTTATCTCTGAGGTAAAATTCCCATTTTTGGGCCCAAAAAAAGAGGAGAAAACCCGCTGTTTATGGGCTTTCTCCTCTTCGCTAGTACAAAGATACAACATTTTCCGCCGAAACCCAAATCGCTTTAACACTTCGCAACATTCTAAAAAAGGTAATTTGCAGCGATTTGCAGCAGACGGGGGGCTGGATGTGTTATATTACGAGGGCGGCTTTGTTCATGCCGACGGCCGCACCGAAAGTTCTGGATGTTTCGCTAGAACCCGCCGATTTTCAGTAAATTTGCAGGCGAAATCTTTTGCCCATGCCCACAATCCCTTCCCTTTTTCACCAACAGATGGCCGACATCCTCGGTGCCTCGCAGGCGCAAGCCCTTGCTGAGGCCCTCGCGACGTCGCCCGTGGTCAGCATTCGCCAGAACCCTTTCAAGCAAACCGCCGCCGACCTCTATCCCGACATGCAGCCCGTGCCTTGGTGCGCCACAGGAGCATACCTGGCCGAGCGTCCTTCGTTTACCACCAATCCCCTGCTCCACGCGGGTGCTTTCTATGTGCAGGAGGCCGCGTCGATGTTTATCGAGCAGGCTTATCGGGCGATGGACATCGTGCCGCAGCGCGTGCTCGACCTCTGCGCAGCCCCTGGCGGTAAGAGTACGCTGTGGCGCACGCTTCTGCCCGACGATGCCCTGCTGGTGGCCAACGAACCGCTGCGGCAGCGCGCGCAAATCTTGGCCGAGAATCTGACGAAATGGGGGCATCCAGGGGTGATTGTGACCAATGCCTACGGCGCCGACTTCGCACCGCTGGAGGGCTGCTTCGACATTGTGGCAACGGACGTGCCCTGTTCGGGCGAGGGGATGTTTCGCAAGGACGAGGGTGCCGTCAGCCAGTGGTCGCCGGGCCTGGTGGAGCAGTGCAGGCAGGTGGGCTGGGACATCGTGAGCGACGTTTGGCCCGCCCTGCGCACGGGCGGTTACCTCGTCTATAGCACCTGCACCTTCAACCGCGAGGAAGACGAGCATCAGGTGGCGCGCATCTGTCGCGAACTGGGCGCGGAGTTGGTGGCCATCCCGACGCTGGAGGAGTGGGGCATCGAAGGCGACACAACGGGCGCGCAGCAGGCGGTCTATCACTTCTTCCCCCACCGCGCGAAAGGCGAAGGCTTCTTCCTCGCCCTCTTGCGCAAAACTGCCGATACACCCTCCGCTAGCCCTCGCAAGGGCAAGCGCGACCGACAGGGCAGTGGCCCCGTGGCCAAGGGGGCGAAGGCTGTGAGTGCATGGCTCTCAGAGAGTTCGCGCTATAAGATATTCGCCACTGGTCCCGACTCGCTGTCGGCCATTCGCGAGGTGCACTACGAAACGATGCTTCGTCTCTCCGCCCATGTGCGCATGCTGCAAGCGGGCATTACGCTGGCGGTGCAGAAGGGGCACAAACTGATACCCGAGCATGCCCTGGCGCTCTCCACGGCTTGCGCTCCCGATGCCTTCCCGCGTCAGGAACTCGACCTCGATACGGCTCTGAGCTACCTGCGCCGCGAGACAATCGTCCTGCCTGCCGAAGCGCCGCGCGGCCATACGATTGTCACCTTCCAGGGACTGCCCTTGGGCTTCGTCAATAACCTTGGCAACCGCGCCAACAACCTCTATCCCAACGAGTGGCGCATCCGCACGCGCTGACAACGCCCATCGTTGCCACCTTTTCCTTACCCCATTGAAAATCATCAAGTATATGCAATACCTAGAGTTTACCTTCACCATCACGCCTACGAGCGAGGCCATCGAAGACGTATTGGCCGATGTCCTGGCTGGCGTAGGTTTCGACAGTTTCGTGCGCACCGACCAACTGGAATACACGCGCCAGCAGGGGAGTGCCAATCCCGAAGCTCCCGAGTTTATCCCCGTAGCGAGTAGTCAGGCGCAATTCAAGGCGTATATCCCTGCCGCAGCCTTCGACGCTGCTGCCCTCGAAGCGGCCCTTGCCGATTTCCCCTTGCCCGATACCACCATCGCCTACGAGCAGGCGGAGGCGGACAACCGCGACTGGAACGAGGAGTGGGAGAAGAACTATTTCCAACCGCTCGTCATCGGCCAGCGCTGTGTGGTGGCAGGCACGTTCCACCATGATGTGCCCGAGGCGGAGTATCGCATCACCATCGACCCGCGTATGTCCTTCGGCACGGGCCATCATGCCACGACTGCGCAAATGCTCTGCCGCATTCTCGATGACGACATGACGGACCTCGAAGTGCTGGATATGGGTTGCGGCACAAGCATCCTTGCGATCCTGGCCCGTATGCGCGGTGCGCGCCATTGCCTGGCCATCGACAACGACGAATGGTGCGTGGACAATTCGCTGGAGAACATCCGCCTCAACGGCATGGACCAGATTGACGTTCTCCTGGGCGACGCTAGCACGCTGGAAGGCAAAGGCCCCTTCGACCTAATCATCGCCAATATCAACCGCAATATCCTCCTGCGCGACCTCCCTCAGTACGTCTCCCGCATGCGCCCGCACGCCATTATATATATGAGTGGTTTCTACGTGGACGATGTGCCCGTCATTCAGGCGAAGGCCGAGGAGTGCGGCCTGTCGTTGGTGGATGTGCACAGCGAGGACGGCTGGGCTTGCGTGAAGTTTGGGCGATAGTCTGGCTTTGCATGCCGTTGGAGTAACGTGAAAGTACCACACCTTGCAAGGTGTGAGTAAGGTGTTTTTTTTCTCTGAGAAAAGGCAATGTACCGCACGTTGCTTGCAACGTG
>CAMBWV010000033.1 GCA_945871755.1 uncultured Bacteroidales bacterium | reverse complement strand
CAAGGTGCGGTACTTTCACGTTACTCCATTGGCCTTGGCAATGAGTACAAACTCCGTACTCACACCTTGCAAGCAAGGTGCGGTACTTTCACGTTACTCCATGGCCTTGGCAATGAGTACGAACTCCTTACTCACACCTTGAAGCAACCAGCGCAGGGCAGAAGAGACCCGCTACAGTTCCAGTAAGCCCATGGGCCAACGATGGCTACTCGCTCATAATGAAACGCAAAGCGGAGCATGAGTAAATAAAACCTATAAACCACCCCCGATATTCGCGAAAAAATTCCTACCTTTGCAGAGATATTATAGAAAACCATCATAACCATGGGATTATTTAACCTATTTAAGAAGAAAGAATCCGACAGCGAAAAAGGCTGGCGCGTTGGGGGAATGGAAGACTTCATGACCCTTATTCGCGTATATTATCAGGCAGTTATGGCCGCCCAGTTGGGCATCAGTAACCTGGCTGCACTGCCCGACTTGCGCATCTTCAAGCAAACCCTCCACGTGCCGACGCAAAACAACAAGCTCGGCCTGGGCGAGAAGAACCGTTGCAAGAAAATGCTGAGCGAGATTTACGGAATCTCCGACGAGTTTTTCAAGGAGATAGACAAAAGTATCAAGCGCAACTGTCGCAACGTGAACGACGTGCGTAGTTATTTCATCGTCTTCCAAGGCTTCAGCCAAGACACTATGATGCTGATGGGCAACCTGATGAAGTGGAAATTCCGCGTGCCCAGCTTCCTCAAGAACGCCTTGCGCACCATGGTAGAGAAGACCGTCAACGACGTGCTGCACAAGGACACGTGGAAGAAGGACGATGTGCGCAAAGCCTGCCTGACCGTGCGCCAGTATCAGTCCCGCCTGGGCTACAGCGATGCTTGGATTGCGGAATACGTGTTCAATATCATCATCCTGGCCAAGCGCGAACCCAAGCCCAAGGATGTTGATGCCAACGAGGTGAAGAAGTAAGCATCCGCTCTCCTCATCCCCGCGTTTTTATCGCGCCGCCCAATGAGGCCCACGCCTCGGCCTAGTCCAATCACCCTACAAAACCTGTAAGACATGACTGCACAGGAAGAACAAGCACTCCACCACTTTGAGACAAGGGTTAGACAACTCATATTGAGCTACCAAGAACTTGCCCGCGACAACCAGCGCCTGCAACAAGCATTGGTTGAAAAGCAGCAGGCCCTTGACGAAGCACTGGCGCAAAACCAGCAGCTCAACATGGACTACAACAACCTGAAGCTGGCACGCATGATGACGGTCAACGGTGACGACCTGCAAAGCGCCAAAAACCGTTTGTCGAAACTCATTCGCGAGGTGGACAAGTGTATTGCCCTCCTCAACGTGTAGCGCTCTCAACTCTCAATACCGAAATCTATGAACAACCAAGACGAGCGACTGGTTATCCAGCTCATGATAGGCAAGCAGATTTATCCCATCAATATTCTGCGAAGCCAGGAAGAGGCATTCCGCGCAGCGGCCAAGCGAATCAACGAAACCCTTCAGGGATACGAAACCCGCTATCCCTATCAGGGCAACGAGAAATATATGTCCATGACACTGCTTGACCTTGCCGTGCGCGTGTTGCAGTTGGAAAAGGACAACTCCACTGAGCCCTTCGTGGAATCCTTCCAAAAGCTGGCCACCGAAATCGAAGCCGTGTTGCAACCCAAGGAGCAATAACGAAGCTCTACCCCAAAGCCCCACCGCAGCCGCAGATGCTGCCCCCGCAGACAGACGGAGCGCGTGAGGCATCTATCCTGCACTTAATTTTATTACCTTTTATATATTATGGAATCCTTAATCACGATCCTGGCCGGCCTCGTGGTCGGCGCAGTAGGCGGATACACCCTTTTCAGATATATCCTGAAGAAAACGTACAACCGCATCCTCGACGAAGCTAACCGCGAGTCGGAGGTTATCAAGGAGAAGAAACTCCTCGAAGTAAAAGAAAAATTTCTCAACAAGAAGGCCGAACTCGAAAAGGAGGTAGGCCAGCGCAATCAGCGCATCCAGCAGGCTGAGAACAAACTCAAGCAGCGCGAAATCAGCCTCAACCAGCGTCACGAAGAACTGACGCGCCGCAAGTCCGAACTCGACAGCACGCAGAGCCGCCTGCAAAACCGCGAGCAAGCACTCAACCAGCGTCAGAGCGAACTCGAAAAGCTCGAACTCCAAGAGCGCGAGAAACTCGAGGAACTCAGCGGCCTCTCTGCCGAAGAAGCCAAGGCACGCCTCGTGGAGTCGCTCAAGGACGAAGCTCGAACCGACGCGCAGTCCTATATCAACGAAATCATGGACGACGCCAAGATGACGGCCAACAAAGAGGCCAAGCGCATCGTTATCCAAAGCATCCAGCGCGTGGCTACCGAAACGGCCATCGAAAACAGCGTCACCGTCTTCCATATTGACAACGACGAAGTGAAGGGCCGTATTATCGGTCGCGAAGGTCGTAATATCCGTGCGCTCGAAGCCGCCACAGGTGTGGAAATCGTTGTGGACGACACGCCCGAAGCTATTGTCATCTCCGCCTTCGACCCCGTGCGCCGCGAGATCTGCCGTTTGGCGCTCCACCAGCTTATCACCGACGGCCGTATTCACCCCGCCCGCATCGAGGAAGTAGTGGCCAAGGTCCGCAAGCAAGTGGAAGAGGAAATTATCGAAACGGGAAAGCGCACGACCATCGACCTCGGCATCCACGGTCTGCATCCCGAACTCGTTCGTATCGTAGGTAAGATGAAATATCGCTCTTCCTACGGTCAGAACCTCCTTCAGCACGCTCGCGAAACCGCCAACCTCTGCTCCGTCATGGCTGCCGAACTGGGTCTGAATCCCAAGAAGGCCAAGCGCGCTGGCTTGCTCCACGATATTGGCAAGGTGCCCGACGAAGAGAGCGAGCTGCCCCACGCACTGTATGGTGCCAAACTGGCTGAGAAGTTCAAGGAAAAGCCTGAAATCTGCAATGCCATCGGTTCGCACCACGACGAAATGGAAATGACCACGCTCCTCGCGCCCATCGTTCAGGTATGCGACGCCATCAGTGGCGCACGTCCTGGTGCCCGCCGCGAAATTGTGGAAGCCTACATCAAGCGTCTGAACGATCTGGAGCGCATCGCAATGTCCTATCCCGGCGTGACGAAGACGTACGCCATTCAGGCAGGCCGCGAACTCCGCGTTATTGTAGGTGCCGACAAGGTGGACGACAAGCAGATTGAAGGCCTCAGCAACGACATCGCCCGTCAGATTCAAGACGAAATGACGTATCCCGGACAGGTGAAGATTACCGTCATCCGCGAAACGCGCTCTGTCAGCTACGCGAAGTAGAACGGCCTTCGGGGAAGCATACCGCCGAATGATTTATCCTTGCGAATTTGTATAACCCTAGGAATTCTTTTGTACAACCCTACGAAAGTCAAAATTCTTACTAAAACAAGCATCCCTATTACCAGTCAAAAAAATGGTAATAGGGATTTTTTTATCTATTAGATTGTATGAGGGGTGGGAGTGGGGTGAGGCGGCTACCATTCATAGGTTTGTCATAAATGTGTAACGGAGTCGTCACTGCTCCTTGACCATTTTGTCACGCAGGGTAGCGACCTTTGCATCGTCAAAAGGGACATACACTCCTATATTATATGAATAGACAAACTGAACGAACTGGACAGCGCATGCCGCGCTTCAAACGATGGATGATGAGCCGACAATCAAACGTGCGGCAGTGGCTGAGAATAGTTGGAACGATTTGCTGGATGCTTGCACTGGCTTTGCCGCTTTCCGCGCAGGCCATTCGCGGTCGCGTGATTGATGCAGAAACAGGCGAAGGTCTGTTGGGCGCAGCTATCAAGGTGAAAGAAACCAACCAAACTTTGACAACGGACGAAACGGGCGGCTTCCAGTTGAAACGCCCTCGCAAGGGGCAAACCCTTCACCTCACTTTCAACTATATTTCCTACGCCAAGGAAGAACGCGCCCTTGACAGCCAGCATCCCGATACGCTCCTGGTCGTTCCGATGCGCCTTGCCGACAACCTTTTGGGTGTGGCAACGGTCACGGGTAAGGCCGCCCGCAATTCCGAAACGGCTATGGTGTCCATTCAGCGCAACAGTCTTGTGGTCCAGAGTGGCATTTCCGCGCAACAGATTCAGCGTTCGCAGGACAAGGATGCCTCGGAAGTGATTCGCCGTGTGCCAGGCATCTCGATTATTGACCAGAAATTTGTCATGGTTCGCGGACTCTCGCAGCGCTACAACAACGTCTGGATTAACGGTTCGGCTGTCCCATCGAGCGAAGCCGACACCCGTGCCTTTTCCTTCGACATTATCCCCTCCTCGCAGGTCAACAATCTCCAGATTATCAAGTCGCCCGCGCCGCAATATCCCGCGGATTTCAGCGGAGGTTTTATCCTGATAGACACGAAAGAGGTGCCGAGCGAAAATGCTGCACGCATTTCAATCAGCGGTGCTATGAACGACCGCACGCATGCACAGACCTTCCTCATGGATGGAGCCAGCGCAACCGATTTCCTCGGTTTCGACAATGGCCGTCGCGGTTTGCCAGGCGGTTTATCTGCTCCGCTGAGCACTCTCTCGGGCGGAGGCATCAACCTCTTGGACAACGGTTTCAACAACGATTGGCAGGTGAAGCGTCGCCATCCGTGGGCCGACCTTGGACTTTCGGCCGATGTCAATCGCTCTTGGAGTCGTGAGAGCGGCAGTGTGCTTTCGCTGTTGGCCTCGCTCAATTACAGCAACGCCTACCGCACCTATGCGCCCATGACCAACTCCCTCTATGGCGCCTACGACCTTGAGCATGATGCCAGTGTGTATCTGCGCAAGAGCACCGACCGACAGTACAGCCACGATGCCCGTCTTGGTGGGTTGCTCAACCTCACTTGGGTGCCCGCAAAGGGAAGGGGACGCTACGAATGGAAGAATATCCTCAACCAACTGGGCAAGCAGCGATACACCGAGCGCGAGGGTTTTAATGCGCAAAGCAACCAAATCCGCGGGGCCGAATACTACTACAGTTCGCGAACGACCTACAACACCCAATTCACGGGTAAATATCTCCTCGACCGCAGTCGCTGGAACTGGAATGCAGGCTATGCCTACGCCAATCGCCTTTTGCCCGACCGCCGTCGCTATACCCTCGACAATGCCCTCAACCCCGACCGCATCGGTCTGACCACGGGCAACGACATCAGCCGCGAGTTCACCCGCCTCGACGAGCACATCCTCTCGGCAGCCGGCGACATGCGCCTGCAACTGGGGCGCGGCGACAACATCGAGCTCCTCTCGGGCCTTTATGGCGAATACCGCACGCGTGCCTACCGCACCCGCAGTTTCATCTACGGCTGGGATGCTCGCGGTGCCAGTCTCCTGCCCACGGGTTTCCGTTATCTGGACGTGGCCAACGAGCTCATGCAGCCCGCCCACTATGGCAATGACGGCCTCTACCTTATCGACGATACCCATCTGCGCAATCATTACGACGGCCACCATCTGATTGCCGCCGCCTATGTAGCCTCGCGCTTCACCATCGGTACGCTCGATCTCTTTGCAGGCTTGCGTTTCGAGCACAGCCGTATGGAACTCGTCAGCAATACCCGCGACTATGAGCGCAGTCCGCTCTCCACCTTCTACGATGGCAACGACGTTTTTCCCTCGCTCAATGCCGTGTGGCGATACAGCAAGGAGCAGCAGTTGCGCCTGTGCTATGGTCGCTCCATCAACCGTCCCGAGTTTCGCGAGGTCAGCAGTTCGGTTTTCTACGACTTCGACCTAGCCAGTTCTGTGCAGGGCAATCCCGACCTGCGGGCCTGCCACGTGGACAACCTCGACCTCCGCTACGAATGGTACCTTGGCGGCGAGCAGGCCAAGGGCGACCAAGTGACGCTGGCCGCCTTCTACAAACATTTCGATGCACCCATCGAATGGACATACACCGTGGCGGGCGGCACGGACCTTATTTATTCCTACCAGAATGCGCGCCAGGCCCACAGTTACGGCCTAGAGTTGGACCTCCGCAAGGGACTTGATTTTATCGGCCTGCCCGACTGGAGTATCGTCTTCAATGGTTCGCTCATCAAGAGCCGCGTGCGCTTTGCCGAAGGGTCGCGCCAGAAGGACCGTCCCATGCAGGGCCAATCGCCCTACCTTGTCAACGCGGGCCTCTTCTACCAGCACAAAGCCTGGAACGCCACCATTCTCTACAACCGCATCGGCAAGCGGCTCATCGGCGTAGGTCGCAGCCTCGGCAGCACGGGCGACCAAACCGTCAACATTCCCGATTCCTACGAGATGCCGCGCCATTCGCTCGACCTAAGCCTTGGCCACGACTTCGGCCCCTTGCAACTGCGCATCAGCGGTAAGGACATCGTCGGACAGGCCGTTTGTTTCAAGCAGTTCAACAGCGTTGCCACACCCGATGGCAGCACGAAGGAGGTCGAGGAAGTGACGCGCCGCTATCGCCCCGGCCGCACCTTCTCCGTGGCCCTCACATGGAAATTCTAACCAAGCAGTTTCACCCCAATTTATTTATAAAATATGAAACAATCATTCCTTTCTACCTGGATGCCCGCCGCAGCGCTGGCCCTGATGTTGCCGCTCACTTTCGCGGCATGTAGTGACGACAGCGAACCCTCTCAGACCGACGAGCGTCATTGGTCCACCAACGGCGGGCTCAAGGCGGCCGACAACCTGCTCTTTGAGGGCAACGTCATCGGCAATGGCGACCAAGAGTTCGTATTTACCGGTCGCCAGACACTTCCTCGCGGCACCTATACCCTGAAGGGCTGGGTCTATGTGGCCGAGGGTGCCGAACTGACCATTGAGCCCGGCACCGTCATCCGCGGCGACAAGCAAACGAAGGCCTCTCTCATCGTGGAGCGTGGCGGTAAACTCATTGCCCAAGGCACAGCCACCGCGCCCATCGTCTTCACCTCGGGCGAGGCCAAGGGACAGCGCAAGCCTGGCGACTGGGGCGGCCTGATTATCTGCGGTCGTGCGCCCCACAATGCAGGCGAAGCGCAAATCGAAGGTGGCCCGCGTACCAAGCACGGCGGACAGGACGCTGCCGACAACTCGGGCGTTCTGAGCTATGTTCGCGTGGAATTTGCGGGCTATCCCTTCGAAACGGATAAGGAAATCAACGGCATCACCTTCGGTTCCGTGGGTAGTGCCACGAAGGTGGACCACGTGCAGGTTTCCTACTCCAACGACGATAGTTTCGAATGGTTTGGCGGCACCGTCGATGCCAAGTATCTCATCGCCTACAAGGGTTGGGACGATGACTTCGACACCGACAATGGCTATTGTGGTCATGTGCAGTACGGCCTCGCCGTTCGCGACGGACGCATTGCCGACAAGAGCCAGAGCAACGGTTTCGAGAGCGACAACGATGCCAGCGGCAGCACCGCCTCTCCCTTCACCACAGCCACCTTCAGCAACATGACCTTCATCGGTCCGCGCCAGACCGACGGCTTCGTCAATACGACTGATTTCATCAACGGCGGTGACTACTTCCCCTCCAACGGTTCGGGCCTCGGTCGCTTCCAGGCAGCCATGCACATCCGTCGCGGTTCGCGCCTCAACTGCATCAACTCCGTGGCCATCGGTTGGCCCATCGGCCTCATCCTCGACGGCGAGAAGGGCAATACGCAGAGC
>CAMBWV010000032.1 GCA_945871755.1 uncultured Bacteroidales bacterium | reverse complement strand
TCCCGTACGTCAGTTTAGCAAACTGGTGGTTTCAGCCACTCACCCAAACTTCCTTTCCAGTGGGCATCTCTTCCGAAATGCGATGCAAAGGTACGGATATTTTTTGAACCACCAAAGAAAAACGAGTAAAATTTGCAGGGAAATGAACTTTTCTTGGTTTTTGGGCGGAGTTCTCCTAGATTTCTGGGCTGCGAAAGAGTGGGGGAGAGTATCTGCTGTGGGTTTATCTGCCTTCGGGAATGAAGGTGGTCGTATCGCTGACGGTGGGTGTGGGCGGCAGGCTAGGGTCGTCCGTAGGTGGCGGGTTCTCGCCCGGGTTGTCGTCGTTGCCGCCCGGGTTGTCGCCGTCCTCGGAGATAGGAACGAGATAGACTGCGGCGATATTGGTGATGCCGTTGCGCCCGAAATACTTCTCCAGGCCATAGGTGGAGATGAGAATAGTGCGGTGGAGGAGTTCGGGATGCGCTTGTAGGTTGAAAAACTCGCGGTAGTCGCTGTTGGCTGGCAGACGTACGGCCATGTACTTCTCCGTTTCGTCGCCGCACAGGCTATCGCCGATGACGATGTTCGTGTTCGGGTTCTCCAAGTCGGCACCGCCGTAGAATTTGCTGAACGTGGTCCCTCTGATTGTGCCGACAATCATGCCGCGGATAGTGGCTGGGGAGTTGAGCGGTAGGGCAAGGGCCTCGCCTACGCTGATATATTCCGCGTCATCTACTTGCGTGGAATCAATGCTCGGCGGTGTGGTAGCCTGTTCTTCCGAGAAATCCAAATCGCCACAGCCGCCCAACAATCCGAGTACGCATATACCTATTATATATAATAAGGAGGAGGAACGATATAATAAGGAGGGGGAACGATATAATAAGGGGAGTCCTTTATATAATAAGGAGTGGCGCGCACAGGTCAAAGAACGGTGCGCGCCACTCTTAGATGGGTGGTGCTGAAAAGCATTGGGGAGGTTGTGTTGACGAATGGACATCCTCTTCTTTTGGAGTTATTCTTGTGGAATCGGAAGTGGTCAGCGGGGTGGGGCTGGGCCCTTCTTTTTCTTTTACGCAGGTTGCTTGGCTCTCAGGAATAGAAATCCCAGCCTGGCCCTCCGCTATTTGTATCGCTCCAGCAGGGCGTCGATATTCGGGTCGCCGAGAGATTGCGCCTTGAGTAGGGACTCGCGCGCCTCGCGCTTCTTACCCAATTCGCCGAGAGCGATGCCGCGGAATTTGTAATAGTCGGGATTGTCCTTGACCACCCGAATCATGTCGTCGCAGGCTTGCACGGTTTCCTTGTAGAGACCAGCACGCAGAAGGATGTAGGCTTGCTCAACGGGGTAGGTGGGGTCCGAGGGATTGATAGCCATTGCGCTGTGAATATCATCCAGCGCCTGTTGGTACATCTTGCATTCCAATTCCAGTTGCTCGCGGTTGTAGTAGAAGCGGTCCGTCATGTTGCGCGGGCCCATCGTGTTCTCGTATTCGCGGTAGTCGCTGATGGCTCGGCGGTATTCGCCCGCAGATTGCAGACGATAGGCGCGCTCCAATAGGAAGCGGGCACCCGTTTCGTCATAGGGGCGGGCCAACTGCGCAACAACACTATCCATCAGTGCGATAACCTTCAACGAATCGCCGCCAGCCAACTCCAGGGAACGGGCCGCGGAGTACCACAGTTCGCTGCGGCCGCGCGCCGTCCAGTCGCCGCCTTGAATGGCAGGGTCGAGGCATACCGCCATAAAGTTGTCGTACGCCTCTTGATACTTCTTCATGGCAAAGAGGCAGTTGGCCTGTTGCATCCGATAGTCAGCCGAGGGATGGGCCGCCTGTGCCAGAGTGGCTTCGTCGTAGGCGCGTTGCATCGACCAGGCTTCTGGAAGATTCTGCACGCCACTTACCCATTGCTGATAAATGAGTCGGCTCAACGAAACGTGTACTTCGTCGGGTCGCAGGTTGGCATTTTCTTTTTCTGCCTTTGCGAGCGCCTGAGCGTAATCGGCATCTGCGGCCTCGTACTGCCGTTGGCGAGCCAAGAAAGCAGCACGACTTACGTATCCTTCGACGTTCTCGGGATAAGCCGTGACAAAGTCATTGAAGGCCGTGTGTGCTTGCAGCGAATCCTTATAGCCCATCATGTAGATGTAGGTCATCGCTTCTTGCTCCGTGGCGGGCAGCGCTTTGGGAATCAGAATGGATTGCAGGTCGCTATTCATGAAGCTCGTCATATTGGTGGTGAGAACCTCGATGCAGCGTGCGTCGATGGCGCAGGCGGTCTCGGCATCCTTTCCCACGTTGCGTTGGGAAATGGCCACTACATTTCCAGCAGCGTCCAGCAGTGGGCAGGTGAGGTTCGCGGCCTCGTTCGTAGCCGAAATGCTCAGGTACTTATATGCATCAAAGTTATCCACGGTCAATACCTGCGTGGCTTGTGGAGCCCCCTTCTTCTCTGTCGAGTAGCGCACGAGGGTCAGTTCGTTGCCCGCTGTCAGGTCCTGTGCGCCGCCAAGAGCCAGGGCCGAAATCTTCTTGCCTGAAACGGTGAAGCGCACCATGTCATAGTTTTCCGAAGCACCGAGGATGCGGTGCACAGGCAGGCGGTTGCCTTTCCAATCAACGACCTCCGCACGACTGGCACCGCGGAAAAGTTGGAAAGAGGCCACAGCCTCACCGCTCTCGGACGTGAAGAAACCATAGCCCGAGCCGAGGAGAGTGCCCTGTTTGTCAAAGGTGAAAACGTTGAACATAGCCTTGTGCGCGTCTTTGGGAGAGAGCGGTCCCGCTAAGGCGGTGGCGGACATGAACAAGGCAAGTATGAAAGTAGTCAGGGTTTTCATGGGATGGTCTAAGAGATGTGTGTGATTATGTATGTGGAAAATGGAATCGGAAGAGAGTAAGGACGAATCGTGGCAGGCACAATAGAGCGTCCAAAAGGGATGACGGGCAGGCTCTCGGCCTGAAAGAAAAGCTATTCGTCCAGATGAAGCAACGCGCGGGCATTGTTGATGGCCGCTTCGGTCAGTTGGGCACCGCTGAGCATATTAGCGATTTCGCGGATGCGGGCCTCGTTGTCCAGCAAGTCAATGTGGCTCGTCGTACCCTTCTCTGTTTCGGCCTTGTGAACGCGATAGTGGCGATTACCCAAGGCAGCGATTTGTGGCAGGTGGGTAATGCAAAGCACTTGGCAGTGGGCAGCCATCTCCTGCATGACTTGTGCCATTCGCTCTGCCATTGTGCCCGATACGCCCGTGTCGATTTCGTCGAATACAATCGTCGGCAGATTTTTGTGTCCTGCTATGAGGGCTTTGAGCGCCAGCATCAGGCGAGCGATTTCACCGCCCGAGGCGATTTGGCTTACGTCCTGTGGCGTCACCTTGTGGTTGCCACTGAAAAGGAGGGTCACACTGGCCGTGCCAGATGCTTCGGGGTGGGGACGGTTGGAGAAGGCGAACGACAGGGTGGCCGAGGGCATGCCCAGCGAGGCCAGTGTCGTGCACAATTTCCCGGAAACGTATTCCGCAGCAGCCTTGCGGGCCTCCGTCAGTGCTTCTCCCGCCGACAGGAGTGCCTGATAGCGGTTGGCTGTCTCAGTCTCCAGTTCTTGGATGAGTTCGTCGCTGTTTTCTATCTGGTTGAGCGCAGTGCGCAACTCCTCCATCTTGCTCAGCAACTCCTCCACCGTGGCAACGGCAAACTTCTTCTCGAGGCTGTATATCGTACTTAGGCGGTCGTTGACAAATTGCAGACGCGCGGGATCAAACTCTAGGGACTCAGAGATACGTTCCACCTCGTCGGCAATGTCTTCCATTTCGATGCGCATGCTTTCCAGACGTTCCACTAGCTCGCTCGTGCCGTTATATACCTGACTCACGCTTTCAAGGGCATGGGCAGCGCTGCGTGCGGCAGTAATGGGGCTGTTTTCTTCGCCGTTGAGTGCCATCGTGGCTTGGTAGAAAGCTGTCTTGATGTCCTCCACGTGACTCAGCATTTCTGCTTCCGCTTCCAGATTCTCCTGTTCGCCGTCTTCGAGGTTGGCCTCTTCGAGCAGTTGCAGGCGGTGTTGCATGTAGTCGGCATCGGCAGCTCCTTGAGCGGCCTGCTTTCGCAGATGTTCCAAACGGCACACGGCCGCTTTCCATGCTTGGAAACTCTGCTGGTAGTCTGCGAGCAGTGGCGCGGTGTCGCCCACCGTGTCAAGGGTCTCAAGGAGAAAATTTTCTTCGCCTAGGAGCAGATTGCGGTGCTGCGAATGTATGTCAATGAGCTGTGCTCCCAATCGTTTGAGAAAAGCCACCTGCACGGGGGTGTCGTTGACAAAGGCGCGGCTCTTTCCCGCAGCCGTCACTTCGCGACGCACGATACATTCGTGGCCATCAAAGTCGATGTCGGCCTCTTCCATCAGCGCGCCCAGTTGTAGGCGGCTCACGTCGAAGGTGGCTTCAACACAGCATTTCGTGGCGCCCTGTTGAATGGCTTTGGCATCTGCACGTCCGCCCAGCAACAAGCCGAGCGCACCGAGCATGATGCTTTTGCCCGCGCCCGTTTCGCCGGTGATGACAGAGAAGCCTTCCGTGAAATCTATGTCGAGGCGTTCGATGAGTGCGTAGTGGAGAATATAAAGTCTAGTAAGCATGGAATTTTTTTCTTTGGTCAGCGATGGTAGCGGAACGAGATTATTGTTTCAGCTTGTTCCAGTGCACGTTTTGCGAGGCATTGATGCTGGAGAGGATATTGCTGACGCTTTCCTTCTCTTTCGAAGTGCCTTTCCCTTGGTAGATACCTACGAGTTCATCGCGCTTGTATTCCGTCCATAATTGCGGGAGCATGGACATAGGCTTATTTTCCCTCGCTGTCTTCAGCAGTTCGATGGCTTCGGTCACGGCTGTACGTCCGCGGTCCACATTCTCAGCCATCGTGTCGAGGCCCTCGCGATAATATTTATATTGCATAGAGCGGAAGGGTGCCATACCCGAATCCAAATAGTCGTTGATAATGGCGTAGCGGTTCTTGTCGCTCTCGAACGGCTTCCATCCTTTGGCCGAGAGTGTCAGGCTCTGCGCGTTGTTGCAAATGGTCTTGGCCAACTGTAGGATTTCGGTGCCTCCTTCTGGCGACATGGTATCGAGGTCCATACCTATAATAATATAGACGTAGTAGGCGATGAGGGCCGTGAGGTCCTTGTCAATGACATCGGGACGAAATTCCAGCTGGTCGAACGCCTGAAATTCAAATGTAAACTCATTGTCAACGGTGCTGAATACCGTCGAGGTATAGTTGGAGTTATAGACGGGGCGCGTGGATTGTACCGTCAGCGAGGCGTTCATCTGTCCTGTGCTCTCGTCATACTTCTTCACGTTGATGGCAAAGGTACATTGGATGCGCTCGTTGCGGTTGAATTGGAACTGTGTCCATTGCCGGTCGTTGAGCAAGTCTGTCAAGGCCTTTTCCAAGGCTTCGAAAACCGCCGTATTCGTACCCTGCACCTGCTGGTGGTTGATCGTGACGCGCGCATCCAGTTCCTGGGCGTTGGCGTGGCGACCTGCGAAGATGAGGGCGGCAAGGAGGAGGATTAGTCTAGTATATCGCATAGCGAGGTAATGATATCGTGGGCCACCTCGGCCTTAGATTTCAACGGGAAAGCCTGCTGACTCGTTGGCGTGAGGATGGTGACCTTGTTGGTGTCGTGTCCAAAACCTGCGCCTTCGTCGCGCAGCGTATTCAGTACGATGAGGTCGAGGTTTTTGCGTGCAAGTTTTTCGCGGGCATTACCCATTTCGTTTTGGGTCTCTAGGGCAAATCCCACCAGGCGTTGTTGCGCAGTCTTCATCTCGCCCAGCGCGGCGGCGATGTCGTGGGTGGGCTCAAGGGAAAGGGTCATGGGGCCTTTGCGCTTGATTTTCTCGTCCGCGCAGCTGGCTGGCGTGAAGTCCGCCACAGCTGCGCAGAGAATAGCTGCCTGACAGCTGGGGAAGAGTTTCGTAGTCGCCTCATACATTTGCTGCGCGCTCTCCACGTCTGTGCGGTGAATGTTGGGGTGGAAGGTAGGTAACTGCACAGGACCCGCCACCAGTTCCACCTCTGCCCCTCGGAGCGCACAGGCTTCGGCCAGGGCGAGACCCATTTTGCCTGTCGAGAAGTTGCCGATATAGCGCACGGGGTCCAGTCGTTCGTAGGTTGGTCCTGCGGTGATAAGGATGCGGCGGTCTTTGAGTTCGTCCGTGGTTGCCAGCAGGTGAACCACGTGGCGGAGAATCGTTTCGGGTTCCTCCATCCGCCCTTTGCCAACCAGATGACTGGCCAGTTCGCCACTGGCCGCCTCAATGACGATGTTGCTATAGCCACGCAGCGTGTTGAGGTTGGCTTGCGTGGCAGGATGGGCGTACATGTCGAGGTCCATGGCGGGGGCTAGCATCACGGGGGCCTTCATCGAGAGGTACGTGGTGATAAGCATATTGTCCGCCACGCCGTGTGCCATCTTGGCAATCGTACTGGCCGATGCGGGTGCCACCAGCATGAGGTCGGCCCACTGGCCCAAATCTACATGGCTGTGCCACGAACCGTCGCGGCGGTCGAAGAACTCGCTCACCACGGGTTTGCCCGTAAGCGTGGATAGGGTAAGGGGCGTGATAAATTCCTTGCCAGCAGGCGTGATGACTACCTGCACCTCCGCGCCAGCCTTGATGAGCAGGCGGATGAGGGTGCAAGCCTTGTAGGCGGCGATGCTGCCCGTGATACCTAGGACGATATGTTTGCCTTTGAGTAGTTGCATGGTGGGGAAACTAGGTGCGGGTGGTTGGGAAAAAGTACCTATTGGGTCGCCAATAGACATCTAAATAAGGGTCGCGTAGCGGCTAGAGTCCTTCGCGCAGACGAATGCGCATGAAGGCTTGCTTCGTGTTTTGGGTGAAGTCGCCCTGCATAATCCAGCTGAAATAGCCAGGGTCGCTGCGCAAGACATCGGCTACGGCACGGCCGCGGTGTTTGCCGAAGTTGATGGTTTCGACGCCTTGATCGTTGAGCACGATGCGGCCTGCCAAATCTACGTTGCGGCCACGGCGCGAAAACTCTGCGAGAAAGCCCACGCTGTTCTTCAGTTGCTCGGGATAGTGGTCGAGTTGCGCTTGCAGCACCTCGTAGGTGGCCGTTGTATCGGCCAGTGCCGAGTGCGCGTTTTCGAGGTCCTTGCCGCAGTAGAACTTATAAGCAGCGCTGAGGGTGCGCTGTTCTAGTTTGTGGTAGATTGTCTGCACGTCCACAAACTGGTGGGCATAGATGTCGAAGTTGATACCTGCGCGGATAAACTCCTCGACAAGCAGGGGAATGTCAAAGTGGTTGCTGTTATAGCCGGCCAGGTCTGTGTCGTCGAAGAAGGCGGCAATCTCTTTTGCCATCTCTGCAAACTTCGGGCAGTCGGCCACGTCTTCATCGTGGATGCCGTGGATGGCTGCCGACTCCTCAGGGATGTGTATGCCAGGGTTAAAGCGCAGTGTGCGTGCCTCCTCATTGCCATTGGGGAATACCTTGAGCAGACAGAGCTCAACAATGCGGTCGGTCGCCACGTTGAGTCCCGTGGATTCAATGTCGAAGAAGACGATGGGACGGCTGAGTTGGAGTTTCATATTCTAATTTTCAAGTTTCATTGGTCGCTTTGCGACGCAGTTGTTGTTTGCCCCCTTGTTTATACATAAACGGCCTACGGCAATCGTAGGCCGTTCGATAATCCGTGGCGAGAACTTAT
>CAMBWV010000031.1 GCA_945871755.1 uncultured Bacteroidales bacterium | reverse complement strand
TCGTCGTCCTCGCCAGTTTGCGGGCGGGCACTGTCGTTTTGCACATCGAGCAGGGCGGCGCGGGCCGAATCCAGATTGTGCTCGCTCAGCGTGAGGCGCTTGCGGAGTGCATCCAGACTATTGCGGAGAGCCGTCCAGTCCGTCTGGTCCGAGAAGAGTTGTTCGAGTTCCGCCAGTTGCATGGGCGGGTGGTTACTATTGTAGCGCAGCATCCAGATGTCGAGCTCGTGGCTCTTGGTGCGGCACACCTCCTGCGAGCGCAGGCGGTCCTGCACGGCATTCTCGCGCGCCCCCTTGAGCGATTCAATGGCACGGTGGGTGAGTTCGTATTTCTCGCGCTGCTGCTCCTCGTTCTGTCGGGCTTGGGTGATGGCCGTGGTGAGTCGTTCCTCTTCGGTCTCGGGCAGGTTGGAGTTTTCGTTGGCAGGCAGACTGCCGAAGAGGCGGGCAAATTCCTCGCCCTTCAGTCGCAGACTTTCGCGAACGGCTTGTAGGCCATCCTGTGCGCGCGTCTGTGCGCGCTCCGCCTCAATGACGGTGGCCCAAGCGCTCTTCACCTCTTCGCGCAAGAGGCTGACGCGGTGTTCGAGCGTTTCGAGTTCGCGGCAGGTCTGTTGCCAGTCGTAGTGCAGGTTCGTCAGGCGCATACGGAAGGAATCGTTGTTGTTCTTCCACGTAGCAAACCAGGCCGATATGGTAATCATCTCGTCGAGGTCCACGTAGAGTTGGCTCCACGTGCGCTCTGAGATTTGCAGGGTATGGTTCTGGTCGTCGAGGGCCGCATTGTTGACCAACTGTTGGCTTTGAAGGGTGAGCAGTTGGCCCTGGTTGGCCTCGTATTCTTGGTTGAGGGCGGCCAGTTGTTCGTTGAGGCGGTTGATTTCGCCTTGGTGGTAGTTGAAAGTATTCAGTTCCTTCTCCACCTCGGTGGCCGCCTTCTTTGCATTGTCCGCATGGAGTTCGAGCATCAGTCGTCGGGCTTCGCGGTTGACCGAGGGCGAGCATTCGCTAAAGCTCGGGTCGAGGTCTGCGCACTCCTGCCAAGCATCCACGTCCTCGTTCTGTCGTTGGATGCGCTGCTCAAGGGCACGTCGCTCGGCAGCCAGTCGGCCTTCGCCTGCCGCCAGTTGTTGGCGCAGGCGCTCCAGCTGGCGCACCTTACTTTGCAGTTTCTCGTACGCCTCGGCATCGTCCTTTTCGAGGTTGCCCAGAAGCTCGCCCAGTTCGCGCTCCGTCTCCGTATGGTAGGGATGGTGGGTGGCACCGCAGACGGGGCAGGCCGTACCTTCCTTGAGGCGACGGCGCAGGGCCACAATGTTCTCGCTCTGGCTGAGCGTGAGGGCCACGTGCAGACGCTGGTAGATTTCGTCGGCCACCATTTTTTCGCGCTCGGCGCGGTCGATGGACGCTGTGATTTGTTCCACCTCCACCTCGTGGCGACTGATTTCCTCCTTGCGGTCGTTCACCTCTTCATAACCCTCGGTGATGCGGCGCCAAAGCGTCTGTGCGTGCTGGAGACGGAGGAGGCGGTTTTTGCCCGCGGCAAATTGCTGTTGCAACTGCTCGCCCCCCTGTCGGCCAATGGCCTGCTGGTGGATGAAGAGTTCGCTCTTGAGCGTGTTGAGCTTGCCTTGGCTGTCCTTCTGCGTCTTCTCCAGTCGCTCCAGGGTATTGGTGGTCACCTGGAGGCGTTGCTGGAGGTCGGCCACCTTTTGGCGGAGCTCCTCTCCGCGGCGGGTTTCCGCGTCAAACTGTCCCAGCTTATCCTTGAGAAGGTCGAATTTCTCGAACATCATTTTGTGGGCCGACAACTCTTGGCGATGGAGCTGGCACTTCTCCAGTTTCTGCTCCGTCTGGCGGAGTTCCTCCATCTTGGCAGCGTGCACGTTTTTGCGCTCATGGAGTACGCTGTCCGTCTCCTTGAGTTGCTCTTCGGCTTTGCCCAGTTGCTGTTGTCCCTCCTTGATTTCGCCCATCAGCGCGTGGCCGCGGTTGATGGCGGGACGGCGCTGCGTGAGCACATTCTCAGCCTTGAGTGTGGCTTCGCGAGCTTCTTGCAGGGCGGCACGCACTTCCAGGGATTCGCGTTCCTTCTGCTGAATCTGCTGGCCGAGGGTTTCCTCCTTCGTCTTGAGGTCTTCCACGTCCTTGCGGCGCACCATGATTTCCTGGTAGAGGGGCTGAACGGCCAATACGGCGTCGCGGCGCTCCATGCGCTGCTGGTCGTCGCGGGCAGCCACACATGCCTTGTACGCCTCGTTGTAGGTTTCCTCGCACTGGGTCACGTAGCGTTCGGCCTGGGCTTTGCGGTCCATCCATGCCAGACCGCGCTGGATGCGCCCCACCTCATCGTCGGCGCGTTGGCAGGCCGTGATGAGGAAGTCGCGTCGTTGCTCCTTCTCTGCCAGGTCTTCGGGTTCGAGGCGGTCGCGCAGGATGCCCGAGAGCTGGTTCTCCAGCGCCTCTTTCGCCCGCCGCGCCTCGTCCGTCATTTGGTAGATGCGCTGCGAGATAACGCCGTAGATTTCCGTGCCCGTCAGTTTCTCGAGGAGCGTAGATTTCTCGCTGCGGCGGGCCTTTAGGAAGTTGGCAAAGCTATTTTGGGCCAGCATGACCGTTCGCGAGAATTGGTCGTAGTCCAGGCCGATGATTTCGGGCAGACGTTGGGCAATCTCGCGCTCGTCGATGGTCTCGCGTTTCGGGCTGAGGCGTCGCAGGATGCGAGAGACGCGGTCGAGGGTGCCTGTGCGCTTGCGGCGGACGCTCCAGGTGGCTTCCCAGATGCCGCCGTCGCGGCTCGAAAACTCCACGATGGCATAACCTTCCTTCTCGCCGCGGCGCAGCATGCCTCGCACGTCCTTGGGTTGGATGCGCTTGCTGTCTTCTTCGGCATTGACGATAGAATTATTGAGGAGTTCGACGTTGTCAAAACGCGGCGCGCGGTTGTAGAGGGCCAGGCAAATCGCATCGAGGATGGTTGATTTGCCGGCTCCCGTATCGCCAGTAATGGCAAAGAGACCCGCACTGCGCAGGGGCTCCTTGGTGAAATCAATGACTTGTTCCCCCTGGATGGAGTTGAGATTGCAGAGGGTTATCTTTTGGATGAGCACGTTCTATATATAATGGTAGGTTCTATAAATTAGTTTTAATGGAAGGTAGATTTTCTATTTAACTTGGATGCCTTTCCGCCTCTCGCACCGTATCTTTTTGTTTTTCATTCGGTCACGTAGCCCGCTACGCTCCCTCACGAAAAGCAAAAACCTACGGCACGATAGCCGAAAACTCATCACAAGCTAATTTATAGAACCTACCTAATAATGTATAGCAAAACACAAAAGAAAGCACCGCCAAGCGGCAGGCGAGTCACACGGGGATTATTCCGTGGCCTCTGCGCAAGCCAGGTTGAAGCGTTCAACCATTTCGGCGGGCATATCCTTGTGGTAGATGTCTTGGAAGATGAGGCGGGCCATGTTGAGAGGCGCAAGCATTTGCGGCTGTGCCTGTCCTGTGCCCGCGGCGGCCTTGCCCGTAGCCGCAGCTGCCTGTGGTGTCTCGCGAATCATGCGACAGAAATGCACGGCCTTATCCTCCAGAGCTTGGGCCACCTGATGCAGGAGCGAGGGTTCGGGCCGCTCTTCGCGCACACGGATTTCGAGGTACGGCCAGTCCGTGCCGTCGTCGCCCTTCCCGCGAACGGGGAGCGAGCCGACGAGGTCGAGGATTTCCTCGGGCCGTGCGGCACCCTTGGCAGGCAGGGCCGCCAGTTTGCGCAGGGGCTCGTAGCGCAGGCGTTGGGTTTCGCAATGTCCGTCGGTGCTGATGTCCACGAGGGTTACGCCGTGGACATAGTGGCGCTCGCTGAAGGACATCGGCAAGGGGCTGCCCGCATATTGCATGGTCCCAGCAGAGGCCGAGAGCGTTTGCGCCTTGTGCAGATGTCCGAGGGCGGTATAGGCAATGCCGTTGCCCACCACCTCGGGCGGCACGCAGTCCTGTCCGCCGACGACCAGGCGCTCGCTATGCTCCGTGCCTTCCACAATCTCTGCGCCCGAGGCGTAGAAGTGGGCGGCAGCGATGAGCGGGAGTCCGCGGAAGTCGCTGTGGGCAACGGTGCCGCGCAGGTTGTCGAAGACGTAGCGCAAACCTTCTGCCACAGTCATGCCCGAGGGATAGTCGGCAGGACGCAGGAAGGGCACGGCCAGGCAAACCAATTCGGCCTCCTCGTTGTCGCGGCGGCTCAGCGGGAGCACCAGTTGCTCGTAGTCGTGCGTCTGTCCGTCCTCGCGCAGAGGCAGGGTGCCGCGCACATAGATATTATGGCGTTTGAGGAGTGCCGCTGGGGCATCAATGCGGCCCGCCGAATCGTGGTTGCCCGCAATGAGCACCACCTGCAGACCGCTCACGGCGTCGGTGGCTTGCAGGAGGAAGTCGTAGAGCAGTTCCTCGGCCACAGCCGAAGGATTGGGCGTATCGTAGATGTCGCCGGAGACGATGAGGGCATCGGGCTGTTGCTCGCGCAGGCGGTCGAGCAGCCAATCGAGGAAATGGCGGTGCTCCTGCGTGCGGTCATAGCCGTGGAAGGTGTTGCCCAGATGCCAGTCGGCGGTGTGGAATATTTTCATGGAAAAGGAGTTGTTCGTTTCGTAGGAAGGGAGCGGTGCTTACAACCGCGCGCGGCCTATGCCTGTTGTTCTGCTGCGGAGGCCTGTTTCCGTTGGTCGCTTTCGATGAGCGCGAGGAGTTTCTCAACCGCGTCTTCGGTGGGAATGTTCATTTCCACGCAGGTCTTGCCGCGATAGAGGCTTACCTTGCCGCGTGCTGCACCCACATAACCATAGTCGGCATCGGCCATCTCGCCTGGGCCATTCACGATGCAACCCATGATGCCTATCTTGAGGCCGCGCAGGTGGCTGGTGGCGGCTTTGATGCGGGCGATGGTGCCGGGCAGGTCGTAGAGCGTGCGACCGCAACCTGGGCAACTGATGTATTCCGTCTTAGTGGTGCGCAGGCGGGCGGCTTGCAGGATGCCGAAGGCTGTCTCGTCTATCTGCGCGGCCGTCAGGGGGCGTTGGCCCTGGCTCGGCATGGCAAACAGGAGGACGCCGTCGGTGATTTGGTCGAACAGCAGGGCACCCATGTCGGCGGCTGCGCAAAGCTGAAACTCTTCGCGTTGCTCGGCGCCGAGCTGGTAGTGCTGGAAGAATACCACGGGATTCGTCAGCCGCTCGTTCCAGAGTTCGTGCACCAAAGCGCGGAGCTCGCCCGTGCGGTTGGGATGATTGCTCTGTGCCACAACGACCATCTCGGGATGCTGTCGCAGGCAGGCTTTCACCTCATCGCCGAGGGCGGCAAAGCTGAGGAAGAGAAACTTCATGCTGGCGGGACAAGCGCCGATTGTCATCAGCACATTGGGGGTGTAGGCTGGGTATGTGCCTGCCTCGCCTGTCCAGGCCGAAGCGTCGACGATATAGCCCACTTCGGGCAGGCGCTGGTCGGGAGCGGGCAGGTTGCTGCCGCAATAGACGTAGTCGGGACGCAGGACGCCCATCGTCTGGTCGCCGTCGAGGCGGGCGGAAATGACAACGGGTGGATTCGTACCACCGATATTGCCCACAGGACAGGTGGGACGGCGCACGGGGCGCAGATAGTCAAACACAGGACAGGGCTGACCAGGGACGAAAGGATGACCCGTGCGGGTGCCAGCCACGTATTTGGCCAGCTGATAGGCCACGGGAATCTCGCGCTCGGGCTCTTCGCTGAGGCTGACGCGCAGGGTATCGCCAATGCCGTCGCACAGGAGGGCACCGATGCCCACCGCACTCTTGATGCGGCCGTCCTCGCCCTCGCCCGCTTCGGTCACACCGAGATGGAGGGGATAGTCCATGCCCTCGGCCTTCATCACGTGGCAGAGGAGGCGCACACTCTGCACCATCACCACGGTATTGCTGGCCTTGATGCTGACCACGACATCCTTGAAGTTTTCGCGCTCGCAAACGCGCAGAAACTCCATACAGCTCTCCACGATGCCCTCGGGCGTATCGCCATAGCGCGACATGATGCGGTCGGAAAGGCTGCCGTGGTTCACGCCGATACGGATGGCCGTGCCGTGCTCGCGGCAGATGTCGAGAAACTGGCGGAAGCGCGTCTCGAGGCGGTCGAGTTCGGCATTGTATTCTTCGTCGGTATATTCCAGGTGCTTGAAGGTGCGTGCGGGGTCCACATAGTTGCCCGGATTGATACGCACTTTCTCCACGATGGTGGCGGCCACGTCGGCCACACGCGGGTTGAAGTGGATGTCGGCCACAAGGGGCGTGGTGAGTCCTTTATCGCGCAGGGCCTGGCGGATAGCGGCGAGGTTGTTGGCCTCAATGGTGCCTTGGGCGGTGAGGCGCACGAGGTCGCCGCCTGCACGGATGATGCGCTCACACTGGGCCACACAGCCCTCGGTGTCGGTAGTGGCACAGGTGGTCATGCTCTGCAAGCGCAGGGGATTGTCGCCACCAATATCGCAGCCCTGGATATGGGCCACGTGGGTGCGGCGAGGGGTATAGTTGAAGAGGTCCATGCTCTTTTAGTTAGGAGTTAGGAGTTAGGAGTTAGGAGTTAGGAGTTAGGAGTTAGGAGTGATTGGTCAGCGGGAAGCCACAGAATCTCTAGAAGACCTAGAATCTCTAGAATTTCTAGATAATCTAGAAGAACTAGAATTGCTAGAATCTCTAGAAAACCTAGAAAACCTAGAAAATCTAGAATCTCTAGAAAATCCAGAGCCGCCTGCCTATTTCACGCAGAATTGATATTTCTTTTTCTCCTCGGCCAGGGCTTCGTTGGCCTGCACAATCTTATCCTTCAGCCCAGCCTTATACGCGGCAAAGCGCTGGGCCAGTTCGGCATCGCGCAGGGCCACCATCTGCACAGCCAGGAGGGCGGCATTGAGCGCACCATTCACGCCTACCGTGGCCACGGGTATGCCCGGCGGCATCTGTACGATAGAGAGAAGCGCGTCAAGGCCGTCGAGCATACCCTTGATGGGCACACCGATGACGGGCAGGGTGGTATTGGCGGCGATGACACCAGGCAAGGCAGCGGCCATACCTGCGGCAGCGATGATGACATCCACACCGCGGTCGGCTGCCGTGCGGGCAAACGCTTCCACCTCGGCAGGTGTGCGATGGGCCGAGAGGGCTTGTATCTCAAAGGGCACTTGAAGTTCTTCCAACAGGCGGGCAGCCTTTTCCATAACGGGCAGGTCGGAAGTGCTGCCCATGATAATGCTAATCATATTCGTATTATAGTTGTTCTTGGATAGGATTTTCGAGAAAGCGAAACGGCGAGGGCGCGTCAGATAAGGGTGATGCTGAGGAATCCGCAGACCACACCGATGACGGTGCCCGCCCATACATCTACGATCGTATGCTGACGCAGAATGAGACGGGCCGAGCAGACCAAACCATTGAGGAGGGTCAGCGCGCAGAGCCACAGCGTGGGGTCGAAATGGAATATCACCGAGAAGGCCATCAACAAACCGATACAAGCCCCCGAGGCGGCGGCGTGCGTGCTCACCTTGAGCCAAATGTTGGTCAGAGCACAGATAATCTGCAAACTGAGGGCGCAGACAATGACACCCATCATGAAGCGCGGCATCTTGAGCAGCTCCATCAGGTAGAGCATGAGGCCGTAGCAGAGGATGGAGATGATATAGGGCACAAAGCGTCGCTCGCGGCGGCCCATCTGATGGCGTGTCCAACCGTTCA
>CAMBWV010000030.1 GCA_945871755.1 uncultured Bacteroidales bacterium | reverse complement strand
TGCATACGTGCCCTGCTCGCTGAGCAGTGGCACTTGCGCGACCGCCTCGCCGAGCAGCCTACCGCCTATCTGCGGCAGAAGCTGCGCGAGGTGGAGAAATTGTTGGTGCAGCTGCGCCGCACCGCCACTTTCTTCGGTCGCTATTCCTCACTGGTCAATATGGAGGTTTTGGGGGAGGCTTGGTTTAGACAAATGAAGCGCGACTTGCCTGCGGCTGAGTTCCGCACTTCAATTCTTTGCCTCCCTATTGATATTATGCGGGACGGCTTCTATTCTTCGATGAAGCCTGCGCATAAGTATAACTCCACCGACTTCCACTATTTGGACTCGCTGGGTTATGATACGGACAAACTCTCCGTGGTGGACTGCCGTATGGATGCTGACCTACAACATGACCGCCCGCTTTGCATTGCATTCGACTTTAACTCAAACATTAACTGTATGGCAATAGGACAGACGGACGAGGTACACCGCCGTCTGAACGTGGTCAAGTCGTTTTATGTCAAGTACGGCCGTAAACTTCCCGACTTGGTGAACGACTTCTGCGCCTACTATCATTACTTCCCCAATAAGGAGGCTATCTTCTATTTCGACACAACCGCGCTAGGCAGTAATTATGCGGTAAACGATGAGGACTTCCGTTGGGTAGTCGTACATCAGTTAGAGCTGCACGGCTGGCGAGTGCGGCCTATACACATTGGGCGACCGATGGGGCACTTGGAGAAACAACTGCTTATCAATCGAGGCTTCGATGGACGAGCGAGGTTAATGCCTTTCTTCAATGAACAAAACAATGAGAGTTTGCTTATCTCGGTACAGACCGCTGGGGTCTATAACGGCCATAAAGATAAACGCGCGGAGAAAACGCCAGAAACGGAGGAGAGCAAGTTAGAGGAGCGGACCGACTTCTCGGATGCTTTCGATACATTATATATTGGTTGTGAGAGATTTCCGCAAGATACTGTGCTGTTGCCAATTACGAGTGATTGGTAAAGTAATTGTATAGGGTAGGGCGTTCCCCTTCTGGTCGGGCTTTTGCGCAAGGCGTTGAGCCAAGGTCTCAATCCCTTCGGGACTAACAATCCCTAACGCGGTGGGCGAGGTAATCACCTTTCGGTGGTTGCCTCGCCCTTTCGCTTTCGCTCCAAAGGTTCGCACTCACGTGCGGCGTTTTTACCATGCGGTCGGGATGGATGGTAAAACAGGGAAGGGGGGGTAGGGTAGCCCGTGGCGGCATATTCCGCTTTGCACCTCATTGGTAATTACTTTTGCCGCGTAGGGCGGTGGGGGCTGCTTTCGCACCTTGGCCGCAGAAAACTGCGGCAGGGCGGGTCGCAAAAACGCTGAAAATGAAGTCTTAACCGCTTTTACCGTCCGTAGAGGATTAAAATCCTTCTGCGGCCTCGCGGTAAGACACCATTTTCAGCGTTTTTGCGACTGGATGGAGCACGCGCCCATAACGTTGTGCCAACGCCACGGGACCCGCCGCGCGCTCCATAGCGGTAGGGCACACCCTTGCCTGCACTACGGCTACGGTCTCCGTCTGCACGGGGCTGACACAAAGGCTGGAATAACAGGACGGGAAACAAGTTTTACTGTGTGCCACACCAAAACACGTTTCTTATCCGCCCTTGATGTTGTTCCTGCCATTGCGCCAGCCCCGTGCGGACTACGACCTTCGCCTCCGTTTCGGCAAGGGAGTGCCGCGTTTTTACGTGTTCTCCGCTGCGCTCTAAACACGATTAAACCCCACTCCGCTACGCTCCGGGGAGATTGGTGGCAGGGAATGGCTACGCTACGGCTGCGGCGCGCTCGCCTGGGACAAAAGGGGAAGAGCAAGGGCGAAGAAACACGCCTTGCAGACAAGTCTTGCAAGGCAAGTTTCCGATTTTCGCCCTCTTTATCGCACTTCCCCTTTTATTCCTGACGTCCGCCACCTTCGCCTCCGCTACGCCGTTCCCTGCTGTTTGTTTACGTGTCCTCCATTGCATTTTGGACACGGCTTAGCCCCACTCCGCTACGCTACGGGGAGAGCGGTAGGGCACGCCCTTGCCTGCACTACGGCTACGGTCTCCATCTGCACGGGGCTGGCACAAAGGCTGGAATAACAGGACGGGAAACAAGTTTTATTGTGTGCCACAACAAAACACGTTTCTTATCCGCCCTTGATGTTGTTCCTGCCATTGCGCCAGCCCCGTGCGGACTACGACCTTCGCCTCCGTTTCGGCAAGGGAGTGCCGCGTTTTTACGTGTTCTCCGCTGCGCTCTAAACACGATTAAACCCCACTCCGCTACGCTACGGGGAGAGCGGCCACCTGCCCAGTACCTGGTCAGTTGATACTTGTCTGATACTGACCTTGGCTACACTTGTTTGGGCGAGTAACGGAGGAAGACATTTCGCCCTGGTTTGTGCGTTTTGCTTTTGCTTGCAGCCCCCATTTTGTTTCTTAGAGGACATCACCTCGCTTTCTGCATCTCGGCCCGTTTTGCCGGGATTTGAACTACTGCAAAGTTAGGGAGGGGCAAACAATTCAAGGGCTTACAACAATTTTTTGAGGGATAAACCCCAAGCCCGAGGGTAAAAAAATGGTTGTAAGCCCTTGCCTAGTTTACCCTGTACCTCCCTCTCTAAGCAGTATCAAAACCCCGAAACGTACCGCGAAGCGACAAGCGACGCAATGAACTCTTAAAAATTGAAACAAAATGAACGCTACAATGCAATCCACCCAAACCATGACGGCTTCCGCCGCTACTCTTTCTGCCCAAACAAGTGCTGCCAAGGCCAAAACCCCTCACACCCTCTCAGCTCTTAGCTCCACAATAAATATACAAGAGCGAGTTGCCGCCGCCGAAAAGGCTATCAAGGACAAATTTCTCCTTTTGGTGGATATTTGGCACGTGGAAGTAGAGAACGGACAACTTTCTATCATTTTCCGCGACCTTTTGAAAGATAGAGTGATAGAAGCCACAAGTACCGATTGGAAACACCTCAAATTCTACGACTGTGACAAACAACAACCCCTTAAAATCAAATAAATATGGCTATTCCAACTACCAGCGACCTTTTTAATTGTGAGGACTGCAAAAACGCGGACAAATACGGACGCGACTGCCAAATCAACAACCTCACACCATTGCTTTTGATTTTGCAAAACCGCACCACCTGCCCCTTTTTCAAGTTCAAAAGCCATCACCTAAAAGAATTTTAACCCCTAAACCCTCACAACAATGAAAACGAAAACAGCCCCCAAGACAATTTCAATTAAATCCGCTATGCAGAACGCAGAAACCACACTCGCCAAGATAAAGGCAGAACTCAAGGACGCACAGGCCGAAACATCCACCGAAGCCCCAAAGCCGCTCACTGAAAAACAGGCCATTGCACGAGCACGCCGCAAGGCACTGAAAGCCCTTTGCAACGCCCTGCAAGAAGCCGCCAAGGCCGCAGGTATGGAGGAAAGCCCCAACGAACTTTTGCGCGGGTACTACGCACAGGCAGGCCACACCGAACTAAAAACTTTTGAGGAATGGAAAAAAGCTGGTTTTTACATCCGCAAAGGGGAAAGGGCCATCCTTCTTTGGGGACACCCCAAACCCAGCCGCCAAGCCAAGGAAGCCGCCAAGCAAGCAGGCAAAAGCGAGGAGGAAGCCAAGAGCGATTTTTACCCCCTAGCTTACCTGTTTTCAAACAAACAGGTAGCACCCCGACAATAAGCAAACCCTAATAATCATTTTTCAAAGGAAACGGCGACCTAACCAACCGCCAACCAAAACTTTTTGTGCTATGCAGAACAACAGCACCACAACCAACAGCGCAGCGCAGACCGCTGCAAACGTAGCAAACGCAGTAAAGAACGAAGCAGCCAAGAGATTTGGAGCAGAAGCAGCCGCCAAATTAGTGGTGGGAACAATCCACACACCCCAGGCGAAGCCCGAAACCGAAGCCAAGCCCGAGGAGGAAAAGCCCAAGCGCACACGCAAGGCAGCAGCACCCAAGGAGGAAGCCAAGCCCGAGGCCACCGCAGCACCCCAGCAGGAGGCCAAACCCGAGCCGAAGCAGGAGGCCAAGCAGCCCGAACCTTTGGTGCAATTCCAGCCCGAAACAGCCGAGCAGCGTGCCGCACGTATGCAAAGGGAACTGCAAACCACCCTGCAAAAACTCACCAAACTGCAAGACCTCAACAAGAAGCGCACCAAGTTTATAGAAACGCTTGATTTGCTGACAGACGCACGGCAGAAACTCACCGCGGAAGAGGATTTTGAGGCCAAAACCTACAAGATTGACTTTTGCGGAGGGACGGAGTACAGGGCAGACAAACTATTTTCTATAGCAAACCGCGTGCTTTTGCTTGATTTCGTAGAGTTTATGCAAGGTAAAATCCGCGAGCGCGTAAGCACTCTAGAGGCTCAAATCATCGAGGTATAAAAGCCCCGAACACTGACAAAAGCCGCCCCCTCACCCGAGGGAGCGGCTTTTTCGCGACCCTGCGGGGGGGGTAAATCCCCCACACGATTTTTGCTCCGCAGGCTCCGCAAAAATCGTGTGGGACCCGAAAAAGAGGTCTTTCCCGACAGGTCAGGAAAGGGAGTTGTTTGATGACCCGCCCACCCGGCGCACTGCGTGACGCCCTCCCCTTCAAAGGAAGGCCTTTGGCTATAAAGCATAAAAAAAGCGAGGCTACCCGACTAAGTGATAACCTCGACTTGGACTTTTTTTAGAGTGCTAAGACAGCGACTAAAGTCTGAAAAAGCACTTTTGACGCTGCAAAAGTACGTATTTATATTTATTCGGCAAATATTAGCTGGCAAATTTCCACATCAAATTCGTGAAAAATCGGGTATTAACGATTGCAAGCAGGGAGATTGCCCGCAAAGATTGCGATACAATTCCTGTATCTCGTCTGCCATTTCCTTTGCACGATTGTTGGAAATCTGGCTCATAAAGAACTTTACCACCCGTAATGCGCCAATGATGTTATTTCTTTCAACTGCCTGTACTCCGGCTGGGCCTCGGCGTATGCCTTTCGACAAATGAAGGTCATAAAGGACATAGCCATGTGCGCAGGCATTGCGTACGTGGCGCACCGTATGCAGATAGTTGGCAAACGAAACGATTTGTCGCACGCCAAATTTCTGTGAAATGAACATCTTGTCGGCATCATCCATCAGTTCATCGTAAAGTTTGATGACAGCCCCTAAAGTCATAAACTCCATGGTCTTCCAAGCAGGTGCAAACCGGTCGTTAGGATTTTTCTGATGATGCCTCGAAATGACGGGGTTGCGCTTGAAGTCTGCTGTATAAATCGTTGCCTCAAATTTTGCGGCGTAAGCCCTACTGACCACAGAAGCACTGGCAAACCAAATAGAACTCTCCTTGTGTCTGTTTGACAGGTGGTATATCATCGCTGTCCGGAATGCGATTTCTATCCTTGTCAGATAGCGCATCAGCAACAGGCGCAGGTCAAAATCAAAATAGTACAACCTTACGGCATCCTCAAACGCTGCACCCTCAATATACTCGTGAGTGCGATGGTCAAGTGTGGGATATGTCTTCTCAAACGGGAACAGGTAAAAGCCAAGGCGATAATAACCGATGTCTTCCAATACTTCCCGTGCCTTCTCTTTGTCTGCAATCAGCAACCCCCTTTCTTCGAGCAGCAGGAGTTGTTCATCTATCGTTGTGGCTGTTTTCATTTTAATTATTATTTTGTACAAAGGTAATCAAAAAATCTGAACCAAAGTTTGTTGTCTTTTACAAAAGCATATCACAACTCTAATTTTGTACTGAAAACAAGTAAAACCTTCATCATGACCCGAGAAAACCGTGTGAACATCCAGTACTTTTCCGCCATCGGCATGCTCGTCTGCGGCGTGGCTCTCTCCGTGGCGGGCTTCATCGTTTCCCCTGTGGGAGAAATCTCTGACTCCGTTCTGTGGTTCGCTGCGCAAACCATGATTTATGCAGGCTCTATCTTTGGCGTGAGTGTGTATGTCAATGACAAGTTCCATTCCATTACCGATAAAATCAACCAATACAATGGCAACAAGAAAGATAACTGAAATCATCGTCCACTGCGCAGCCACACCCGAGGGCAAGGATTTCACAGTGGAGGATATTACCCGATGGCATAAAAAGCGTGGCTTCCGTACCATCGGCTATCATCATGTGGTCTATCGTGACGAATCGGTGCACCCTGGTCGCCCCGAGAGCGAAATCGGAGCGCACTGCACGGGGCACAACGCTTGCTCCATTGGCGTCTGCTACATCGGCGGCGTGGCCGCTGACTGCAAGACGGCCAAGGACACTCGTACCCCAGAGCAACGCAAGGCATTACTCATGCTGCTGCGCCGCCTGCGCGCCAAATACCCCAACGTCAAAATACACGGCCACCGCGACTTCGCCGCCAAGGCCTGCCCTTCGTTTGACGCTACCAAGGAATACGCCGACTTATGAAGCACCTGCTCCTCTTTCTCTTCATCGGGTTTGCCCTCTCATCCTGCAGGACAAGAGAGCAAACCCTTTCCCAATCGGTGCAGCAAGTCCATACGGACACGCTGCGGATTTTCCAACTCCGGGCTGACACCCTCCGCCTGCGCGACAGCATCTTTGTGCGTGAGCAGATAGTGGGTGAAACCATCCGCATCGAAAAGCACCACTGGCACACGGCCTGGCAGACCCGCGTCCTCCGTGACACGGTCCTTGCCACACGCACCGACACACTGCGCATCGTGGAGAAACAGAAGGATCGTACTTCGTCCGCACCTTCCTTTTCTCCACTCCGCTACGCCTTCATGGCCGTAGTGGTCGGAGGCGTGGCCTATATCTTCATCAAACGCATACGCGATGGCCACACTTAAAACCCTGGTCCCTACGTTCGGCTTTCCGCATCAATACGACACCCTCGTATTCTCTGCGGACGCTCCCTGTGAGTTTGCCATTTCCTGCAACGCGGGCAGCGTGCTGCTCAAACTCTCGCCCAATGCCTTGGGTGAAATCCGCATTGAGGACTTCGCCCAGCTCTTGCGGGATTTCACGGCAGACGGTAAGGCGCGGGACTTCACGCTCTCTTGGGAGCAGAACAGCCAAAAGTTCACGGTGCTGCCATGTCGCTTTGACCTGTCAAGTGCAGCGTCCTCTTTTGTCTATACGCATTTCCTCACGCTCCAGCAGGGGGCGAAGCCCACCTATCTCGGCGCGCAGGAGTTCGTCACGCTGTACAGCGCATTGCCTTCGCGCGATGCTTTCTCCCTCTCCCTGCTGTGGGTGAACCCGCAGACGGGGGAGATACGTGAAACCTCGCTCTCCGAAGAGCAGTCGGACGGCGTGGTCAGTACGGGAACGAACTACCTCCGCTTGGATGTGTCGCCCGAGCAGTTCGCTCCGCCTGCCGAGGGCTTTGCGCTGCGCTCCTATACAGTCACGGCAGGCAAGCGAAGCCTGCGCTTCATTCTCTGTCCTGTCTTGGATGCGCAACCACTTACTTTCGTGTTCCGCAACTGCTTCGGCCAGTTTGAATCCTTCCACTGCTTCGGCACGATGCAGCAGGAGGTCAAGCCCACGCGCAGCTCCGCGTCCTTTGCAGGCAAGACGCGCAACTACCGCGTACAGTCCGCCCCCGAGTTCACAGCGCAGACGGGCATCCTGCGTCCTTGCGACTTCGCCATCTTCGAGGACTTATGTACGGCGGACTACGTGCTGCTGGGCACTGAAAACGGCACGGAGGTCTGCATCACAGACAACGACTTCAAGCTCTCCGCCGACCTCTACGAGCCGCAGGAGGGCAGCATCACCTGGCGTTACGCCAGCCAAGCCCGACACTTTGAGGCTATTTCAGAAGTCAAAACCTTTGATGAATCATTTGACGATACCTTCCAATGAAACCCTCATGACAATTTAGAAGTCGCCAAAGTAAATGAAAAGGGCTTGC